>NZ_JARHXQ010000030.1:0-42629 GCF_029222765.1 Arthrobacter sp. Cr_A7
ACGAGGCCCGCGGCCAGCAACGAGCGGCAGAGGCTGAGGCTGCCCAGGGTGCTCATCGGGCGCTCGCCGCTCCGTTTCATCTCCGACACGGCCTCCACGGCGTCACCCCTGACCAGCTTCGAGTTGTGCCAGTCCAGGGGTTCCTGCAGGGTGGAGGAGAAAATGACCTTGGGCACGGCAGCAAGTCCGGTCAGGCTGGCGCCCTCATTGTCCGGGAATCCCGAGCCGTCCGCGGAGGCGGCCGCCGACATGCCGGACATGAGCCGGTAGGTGTTCGCCCCCATCAGGAAGGTGTAGTTCTTTTCCGCCTCCTGGTCGAGCCAGGCCAGGTACTCCGGCCCCTCCAGCCCCCACCAGCCCGGCCAGCCCTCGGCGGAGGCGTATCCGTCCAGGGAGATGATCAGGTCAACCATCAGGCTTCCGCCGGACCCCGCTGCTGCCGGCTCATCCATGGCCGCCCCCGCTCTGATCGACGTCGGTGTGCGGGCAATGCTATTCCCGCATGGCTCCTGCGATCAAGGGCGCCGGTGCCGGGCGGCAGGACCGGCGGGAGACACACCTTTTATCACGGCGGCGTTAGGCGTAGCGTCGATTCCGCGGGCGGCGCCACGGGTCGTTCGAGCCGGATTGCCGGGAGCCGTCTCCGCCCTCGAACCTTGAAGGAGCGGACGTGGCCGGATGGAACGCTGACACAGCTGCCGGACCTGTGGGAGCCGGAACCAACACCCTCGTGGAAGGCTCGTCCTTCTGCATTTCGCTGGCCAATGGGGACATGCACCCGGAACATCCGCACGGGGTGTTCCACGAGGACACGCGCATTGTGTCCCGCTGGAACCTGGCGGTGAACGGCCAGCCCCTGGAACCGCTGACGGCGGAAACAAAGGAACCGTACCGCGCCTTGTTCATTGGCCGCGTTCCCCGCTCCGACGGATATGCGGACAGCCCGCTGATCGTGGAGCGCCTGCGCGAAGTGGCCGCCGGGCTCTTCGAGGAGATCACCATCCGGAACTACTCGTCCGAGCCGGCCGAATGCAGTGTTTCCGTCAGCGTTGAAGCGGATTTCGCGGATCTTTTCGAAGTGAAGGAGGCACGGGTCCAGCGGCACTGGGAGGAATCCCGGCGCTCCGACGGCGAGTCGCTCACCATCGAGGCCGTCTGGCACGACGTCCTGAAGCGGGTGGTCATCAAAGGCAGCGGCGCCGTGGCCACCCCGGATGCACTCACCTATCAGACGCTTGTCCCGCCGCGGGGGCAGTGGAGCACCCGGCTGAGCGCGACGCCTGCCGGTGCCGGCACCGGGGCTCCTGCCGCCCCGCCCGTCCATCAAGCTGGACTCCAGGAATCTCCGAGCGACCGCCGGCGGCGGGAGTGGGTGGCGAAGATCCCCAGGCTGCACATGGGCAACCGCTCCATTGAACGGACCCTGCGGCGCAGCTATGACGACCTGGGTGCGCTGCGGATCGAGGATCCCGCCCATCCGGAGCGGATCGTGGTGGCGGCGGGTGCCCCGTGGTTCATGACGCTCTTCGGGCGGGACTCCCTGTGGGCGTCGGAAATGGCCCTCCCCGTGGACCCCTCCCTGGCCCTGGGCACGTTGCAGACGCTGGCTGACCGCCAGGGTAAGGTGGTGGACCCGATGAGCGAGGAGGAACCCGGGAAGATCCTGCACGAGGTCCGGCTGGGCGTCTCCAGCGGGCTGGCGCTGGGCGGCAAGTCCGTGTACTACGGCAGCGTCGACGCCACGCCCCAGTTCGTTATGACGCTGGGGTCGGTCAGCCGCTGGGGGTTTGCCAAGGACATCATTGCTGCCCTGATTCCCCATGCGGACAGGGCGCTGGACTGGGTCCGGGACTATGGTGACAAGGACGGTGACGGCTTCGTGGAGTACTCCCGGCTCAACGATCAGGGCCTCCTGAACCAGGGCTGGAAGGACTCCTGGGACGGCGTCAATTTCGCCGACGGAACGCTGGCCGAGCCGCCGATTGCGCTGTGCGAGGTGCAGGCTTTGGTGTACAGCGCGTTGCTGTCCCGTGCTTGGATGGCGTACGACGGCGGGGACGCACCGATGGCCGCGCGGCTCACCGAAGAGGCGGCCCGGCTGAAGAAGAGGTTCAACGAAAAGTTCTGGCTGCCCGAGCGGGGCTGGTTCGCCGTCGCCCTGGACGGCAGGAAGAGGCCGGTGGACGCGTGCGCGTCGAATATGGGGCAATGCCTGTGGCACGGCATCGTGGACGACGACAAAGTCCCGCTGGTGGCCGAACGGCTGATGTCGCCCGAGATGTTCAGCGGCTGGGGTGTGCGCACCCTGGCCACCGATATGGGCGCCTACAACCCCGCCAGCTACCACAACGGTTCGGTGTGGCCCCATGACAACGCGATCATCGCAGCGGGCCTGATGCGCTACGGCTACGTGGAGGAGGCACAGCGGATCGCTACGGCGCTGCTGGAAGCGGCCGATTACTCCAATGGCCGGCTTCCTGAACTCTTTTGCGGTTTCAGCCGGGAACAGGTGGCCGAACCGGTGCCGTATCCCACTGCCTGTTCGCCGCAGGCGTGGGCGGCCACCACCCCGATCATGCTGATTACCAGCCTGATGCGGTACGACGCCCACGTGTCACGGGGCGGCTTCTGGATGGACCCGGCTCTGCCGGAGTCGTTCGGGGACCTGCATATCAGCAACGCGCCTATGGCCGGCGGCCGCATGACCATCAACATCAGCGGTGCGGAACCCTCGGTGGAAGGGCTGCCGGAGGGCATCCGTTTCCATCGTGAACACCGGCCGTGGCTGACCGAACTGGTGGCGCAGGCGGGACTGGACACTCCGCATCGGGACGGTGCCGTGTCCAACGACTGAATGTTCCGGTCACTCCAGTGCCGCCGCGTCCAATCGTCTGCCTCCGGCGTCTGTCACATCCAGTCGTCAGTGTCGTAGGGGCGGCGGAAGTGTGCGCGGAGGTACTCCCCCACCACGGCAGCGCCAAGGTCCCCCACCTCAGGCGCGGACACCCTGCCGTCGATGCGGCGTGCCAGGCGCTGCACGAAACGCTCAAGGCTTGGGTCCGAACCGAGGCGGAAGAACGTGGCCTGCGTGCCGGCACGCGCAAGGCGGTCAAGTTCGGCAACCGTGACGCGGATGGTCTCCGGATCCGGTGGCCAGCAGAACCATGACTCACCGTCAGCCAGCAGGTGCGCGGTGGGTTCGCCGTCGGTCACCACCAGGAGGACGGGCTGCATGGACGGATGCCGGCGGAAGAACCGGCCGGCCAGCAGCAGGCCGTGATGCAGGTTGGTGCCCTGCTCCCGCAGGGCGGGCAGTGCCGTGAGTTCGCCGATGTCCATTGACTGCGCATAGCGGCCGAACGTGACAAGCTGCAGCCGGTCGCCACGGAACCGGGTCGAGACCAGGTGGTGCAAGGCGAGCGCGGTGCGTTTCATTGGTACCCAGCGGCCCTCAGCCGCCATCGAGAAGGAGACGTCGACCAAAAGGACGACGGCGGCCTGTGTGCGCGCCTCCGTTTCCGTCACCTCGATGTCGCCCACCCCAAGGCGGAAGCCGCGGCCGGGATCACCGCCGTCTGCCACGGTGCGGCGGATGGCGTTGGTCATGGTCCGTGTGACGTCCCACGGCTCGGCGTCCCCGAACTCCCATTGGCGGCTGGAGCCGGTCTGTTCGCCGGCGGCGCCCGCCGTCCGGGTTTCCCGGCGCCCCTGCCGGCCGGAGAGCTGCCTGGCCGTGTCCTGCAGAAGTGACTTCCCGAGCCGCCGCATGGCCTGCGGGGACAGCCGCAGGTCACCGTCGGCGCCGCGCCGCAGGTAGCCCCCGTCCTGCATGGCCCGTTCGATCCCGGCAAGGGTGCGGGCGGTGACGGCGGCGTCCTGCCCCAGCTGTCGGGCGAGGGCATCGAGGTCAAGATCGTCCAGGCGTGACCCGTTGTAAGACTGGGACAGCTGTTCGCCCAGCTCGTCCAGCTCGGCAATGTCCTGCAGCACACCGGTACCGTCACCCAGCCCGAGCCCCTCCTGGCCCTCGAAGCGTTCCGAGCCGGTCCAATCCTCCCGGGGCCGCAGGGACCGCAAGCTTGAGTCAAGCTGATCGAGCTGGGCCATGAGTTCGGGCGAGCCGAAGGCCTGGGCGGAGAGCCGCATGAGCTCCTCCCGCTGCTCCGCGGACATGGACTGCAGGAGTCGCTGAGCCGCCGCGGCGCGTTTGGCGAGCGCGTCGATCAGCTCTTCGACGGACCGCGGATTCTCCGGAAAGTATTCTCCGTGCCTGGCCATGAAGTCCCGGAAGTCGGCGTCGGTGTCTTCGCCGCGCCGGTGTTTGTCCAGCAGCTCGTTGAGGTCCCGCAGCATCTCCGCCACGGCGGCCCGGTCCTCCTCGGTGGCGTTCTCGAGTGCCTGCTTCATGCCGGCGAAGCGCTGGTCCAGGACCTCCCGGCCCAGCAGGTCCTTGATCTTCTCGTACGCTTCCCGTGCGGCGCTCGACTGCCAGTCGTAGGAGGCGAGTTCGTTGACCGCCGCCGCGGTGGAGGCGGGAAGGTTCTGCAGCTGCATCTCCCGGAACGCACGGTCGGCGTTGTCCATCATGGCGTCGCGGGCAAGCTGCTTGCGTTCCTCCAGCACAGCCGTCTCCAGCAGTTTCTGAACCTCATTGAGGGTGCCGTCCAGCCGGTGCCGTCCCAGCAGTTCACTGCGGCGCTCCCGGACGCGCCGGGCGAGGTCGTCCAGCCCTTCCCGGTTCCGGCCGCCCCGCCGCAGGAACTCCTGCAGGGCGTGCCGGGGCGAGTATCCCGCCATGACATCCTCGGCGACGGCGTCCAGCGCCTCCGCAAGGTCCACCGGCGGGGCGAGGGGATCCGGCCCTCCGGCGTACCGGCCGTACCTGGCGGACCGGTTGTAAGCCGCCATGCTGTCTCCTGTACCTAGCCGTAGACCGTCGCCTCGTCGTCGGACTCCTTGGAGATCCGCCGGGCAAGGTAGAGGCCTTCCAACGCAAGTTCGACGGCGGCGGCACGCTGCCCGTCGTTTTCCGCACCCAGGCGTGCACTGATTTCGTCATAGAGGCCTGAACCGTTCAGGGACGGGAGGTTCTGCAGGAACTCCCGGGCGGTGACGTGCTCACCGGTGGTCACGGTCGTGTGGCCATCCAGCGCGGCCACGAGGGGTCCCAGGTCGATGCCCTGGAAATGCGCACGCGCGGCTTCGGCAGTGGCCGTTCGCAGGAGGTGGTCAAGGACACCCTGCTCACGCCCTTCCTCACCCGATTCAAACTCGATCTTCCCGGTGAGGACCTCGGCCGCGGGCGCGAGGTCGATGATCCGGGCAACAGCCTGGTCCTCGCCGCGCACGCTTGCCCGCCGCAGGGCCGCCGCGGCAACGGTCTCGGCGCCGGCGATGGCGAACCGTGCGGACACTCCGGAGGTCTGGTTGATGGCCGGGGACTGCCGCAGCGCTCGCGTGTAGCGGGCCAGGATCTCAAGGATCACGGGCGGGACGTCGGCCAGGAGCCGGCCCTCCTGCCGGATCACGGCTACCTCGTCATCGAGCTCGATGGGGTAATGGGTGCGGATTTCGGCGCCGAAGCGGTCCTTCAGGGGTGTGATGATCCGGCCGCGGTTGGTGTAGTCCTCAGGGTTGGCGGACGCCACCACCAGCACGTCCAGCGGCAGCCGGAGGACATAGCCGCGGATCTGGATATCCCGCTCCTCCATCACGTTGAGCATGGCCACCTGGATCCGCTCGGCAAGGTCGGGCAGCTCATTGATGGCGATGATTCCGCGGTTGGAGCGCGGAATCAGGCCATAATGGATGGTCTCCGGGTCGCCGAGGCGGCGGCCCTCGGCCACGCGCATCGGG
This sequence comes from Arthrobacter sp. Cr_A7, assembly GCF_029222765.1. Taxonomy (NCBI): domain Bacteria; kingdom Bacillati; phylum Actinomycetota; class Actinomycetes; order Micrococcales; family Micrococcaceae; genus Arthrobacter; species Arthrobacter sp. Cr_A7. The sequence continues at coordinate 5,857 of NZ_JARHXQ010000030.1, forward strand.
TCGACGTCGCCGATGAGGTCGGCCACCGAGGTGTCCGGCGTCGCAAGCTTTTCGACGTAACGCTCCGAACGGTGGCGCCATGCCACCCGCAGCCGGTCCCCTTCGGTGAGGGCCCGGGCCCGGGACTGCTCGGTGATGGGCTGGTACGGGTGTTCGTTCAGCTCCGAGTCCTCGACCACCGGTGACCACTCGTCCAGCAGCCCGGCGAGGGTGCGGAGCAGGCGGGTCTTGCCCTGGCCGCGCTCACCGAGCAGGACAACGTCGTGGCCGGCGATCAGGGCCCGCTCCAGCTGGGGAAGGACGGTGCGGCCGAACCCGTACATCCCGGGCCACGGATCCCGGCCTGTGGCCAGCGCGGCGAGAAGGTTGTCCCGGATTTCGCGCCTTAGGTCTTTATGGACGTGGCCGGCGGCACGCAGTTCGCCAACGGTGAAGATATCTGGACGGTCAGTCACCCCACTACGGTAGCCCTCCGGCCACCGGGAATCTACGCTTGGGCTGATGACTGCTGAAGGCACTCTTCTCCTCCTGGTGCGCCACGGGGAGACGCCCACCACCGGCCGGGTGTTGCCGGGACGCACCCCTGGACTTTACCTGTCCGAGCGGGGCCGGGCGCAGGCGGAACGGGTGGCGGAGCGCCTCGCCGGGCTCCCGGTTGACGCCATCCACAGCTCGCCTTTGGAGCGCACCTGCCAGACCGCGGAGCCCTCTGCAGTCAGCGCCGGGCTCGCTGTGCACGAGGACGCAGGCCTCATCGAATGCGACTTTGGTGAGTGGACCGGGGCCGCGCTCGCCGACCTGACTGGTTTGCCGCAGTGGCAGGCCGTCCAGCACAGTCCCTCGACCTTCCGTTTCCCCGGCGGGGAGAGCTTCACGGAGATGCAGGCACGGATGGTCGCCGCACTCGAGGTGCTGCGCTCCGCACACCCCGGAGGCGTCGTCGTATGCTTCTCCCACGCCGACCCCATCAAGGCCGCGGTGGCCCATGCGATGGGGACGCACCTGGACCTCTTCCAGCGGATCGTCATCAGCCCCGGTTCGGTGTCGGCCATCTCCTATGTGGAGGGCCAGGCACCCGCCGTGCTGATGGTGAATTCAACGTCGGAGCCGCTGAGCGGGCTGCGGGTGCCGTGACCACTGGTGTGAGGGACCGGCTGGGGCGGCAGATAGTCTGGAACCTGTGCAGCATTCACCCCGCTGGGAGCCGGCGGACCACGTTTCAGAGCAGGCACCCGGCGTGTATTTCGTCGAAGGCCCCGCTGCCAATTGGGTTGTGGTCCGTGACCCGGCCGGCTTTATCCTCATCGACAGCGGTTATCCCGCCGACCGGCCGCTGGTCCTTGAATCCATCCGTTATCTGGGTCTGGAGCCGGCCGACGCCAAGGCCATGCTGATCACCCACGGCCACGTGGACCATACCGGCTCCGCGGCGTTTTTCTCCACGTCGTTCGGGACACCCATCCTGTGCGCCCCCGAGGAGCTGCCCCACGTCCAGGGGAAGGAGAAGCACCAGGTCACGTTCGGCCAGGTACTGGTCCGGGCCTGGCGCCCGCGCGTCTTCCGCTGGTTGCTGCACGTCATTCAAGCTGGGGCCCTGAAAGCGAAGCCGGCAACGCAAGCACTCGCGTGGAACCCGGCGGGGCTGCGAAGCCTGCCAGGCTCCCCGGAAGCAATCCTGCTGCCGGGCCACACCCCCGGCAACGCCTCAGTCCTGTTACCCCGTGCAGGCGCGATCGCCGTCGGGGACTCATTCGTTGGCGGCCACCCACTCAGCCGGACCACCGGCCCCCAGATGCTCCACCCCATGTACCACGCGGACCCGGCAGCGGCCGTGGCTGCAACCCGCCGCCTGGCCGGCGTCAACGCTTCGGTCATCCTGCCCGGCCACGGTCCCGCACTGCGCATACCGCTGGCGGAATCACTGGCACAGTTGCACCGGTAGGTTGGCCAAGCGGGCCCCGGCCGGTACACCGACGGGCGCCGTAACGCACGGATAACGCCGCCGGTACTAGGTTGCGGCCATGGTCCAGAATCAAAAACTTGGCACCAGCGGCTACTCGTCCGGGTTCCTCGGAAACGAGCTGGAACCGCCCGCTCTTGATGCCGCGTTGTCGGACGACGCCGTCCAGCTCGACGGCTCCGCCGCGATTCCCTACACGCACTTCTCCCTCGCCCTCAGCAAGTCGCGGGGGTTTGCGCGGTGGGTAGCGTGGAATATAGACGGCGGTAGCATCAGGAAGGTGAGCCGGAACGGCATCCCATTCGTCAAGGACTCCCGCATTCCGGCCCAGTTCCAGAACGGCGATGAACTGTACAGCGGCAACCGCCTGGACCGCGGGCACCTCGCCCGCCGTGCGGATCTTGTGTGGGGTTCAGAGACGGAGGCCAGGAGCGCAAACAAGGACTCGTTCTTTTTCACCAACATCGCCCCGCAGATGGACGACTTCAACCAGAGCAGCAAGGACGGGGTCTGGGGGCGGCTGGAGGACGCAGTCTTCGCCGATGCAGACGTCCAGGACTTGAAGGTGACCGCGTTTGGGGGACCCATCTTCCAGGACAATGACCGCGAGTACCGGGGCGTCAGGCTGCCGCGGGAATACTGGAAGATCCTCGCCTATGTGGCAAGCGGCGAGTTCAAGAGCAGGGCCTTCCTGCTGACCCAGAACCTGAACCCCTTCGAAGCCCTCGACCTGGACGAGTTCCGGGCCTTCCAGGTCAGCACGGAGGAACTCGAAGAACGTACCGGGCTGCGCTTCGCCGACGCGATGCAGGACGCGGACGCCCGTACGTCGCTGCGGGCCGCCGGCGAGCGGGAACCGCTGGGTGGCCTGGCGGACATCCAGTGGTGATGGGCCGGAGATGGAACGCCGCGCTGTGAAACTCGTCCTGTTCGATCTTGGGGACACGCTCGAAAGCGCGGGTGTCCTGCGGCCCGGGGCACTCGAGACGCTGGAGGCCATCGCTTCCCTGCGCAGGGACGGGCAAGCCGCGCCGCTCCTGGGCCTCGTGTCAGACTTCCACATGCCTCACCAGCCATCGGACGTCGGCACCATCCAGCAGCAGTACTACAGCCTGCTTGATGACCTCGGCATCCGGGCGTTCTTCGAGCCCGTCGCAGAGCGGGTCACGCTTTCCACGGAGGTGGGCGTATTCAAGCCGGACGAGGCAGTCTTCCGGACGGCAGCATCGAAGATCAGTCCGGCCCTTGAATTCAAGGACATATTCTTCGTTACCGAGAACAGCGACCACGTTCGCGCCGCCGGCCTGCTCGGACTGGTGGCAGTTCACGTGCGGGGTCCCGGGCAGCCGGACGGCGGGTTGGAAACGTTGGCTGAACTCGTTCCGCTGGTGCAGGCGTTCCTTGGGAATGGGGAACCGGTGGAGACGACCGTGCTGCATGTTTCGCCGGCAACGCGGAGCGCGGTCATGGACCGCGTTGCAGCAACCGGGGGTACCTGGACGAGGCTCGGTGATGTGCTGGTGGTGCGGTCACCCGCCGCGGCAGGAGAGCGCAGCGGGCACGGCGATGTGCCTGGTGATGGCCGCCTGTTCGTTCCGGAGGAGCGGCTGCACGTCGTCACCCAGATCGGCCGCTCTTTCCAGGAGGACCACCCCGACGCCCGGATCATCGTGGACAAGGGACGCTACCTGGTGGTCCACGCCGATCCCGGTGCCCCGCCGGGAGGCCCGCACGCGTCCTGCTACTCGGTCCGGCCGCTTACGGCCGGCACAGTAGTGTTCGATGAACTGCCGGCCCGGCCCGGGGCCGTTCCCGCTGATGACACGGGCACGGCGGCCGCTGCGCTGTCGCGGGAGTCGTTCACGGACGACGTCGACAGGCTGGCTTTCCTGCGGACCAGGCACTCCAGAAGCGCAGAGTTCCTCGGTGCACTTGAGTGGGCAAAGGACCGTCTGCAGGATCTGGGGTTTGCCACGTCTGTCCAGACCGTGCCCGTGCCCGGCGGGACAAGCCGCAACCTCATCGCGGACCGCACCGGCGACGGCGGGGACCGGAAGGCAGTGCTCGTCACCGCCCACCTGGATTCCGTCAACACCCAAGGCATGGCGGCAGCGGCACCCGGTGCGGACGACAATGCGTCGGGCACAGCTGGCGTGCTCGCCATCGCGCGGGCCCTCGCCGGCCATACAGGAAGGCATGACCTCCGGCTCATCCTGTTCGGCGGCGAAGAGCAGGGACTGTTCGGAAGCCGCCACTACGTGGCCGGACTCGATGGGGCCGAGCGCACCCGCATCAGCGCCGTGCTCAACATGGACATGATTGCCTGCCTGAACTCCAGCCTTCCCGCCGTGCTGCTCGAAGGTGCACCGGTGTCGCAGCCGGTCATGGACGCGTTGGCCGGCATCGCCCGGGAACACACGTCCCTGGCCGTCCAGACCAGCCTTAACCCTTTCAACAGCGACCACGTGCCCTTTATCGATCTCGGGATCCCGGCCGTCCTGACCATCGAGGGCACCGACTCGGCCAACGACCGGGTCCACACCGAGCGGGACACGCTCGAGACACTCGACATCAGCCTCGCCATGGAGATTCTGCGGATGAACGCCACCTTCGTTACGCAGGCCCTCGGCTTGGACATGTAGTGCCGGACCCATCACGTGAAGGAGAAGAAACGATGTTTGAGACAAACCAATTGAACGCTACGGAGCCGAGGAGCCGTGAACTGTGCGGCACCATGGAAGTACACCGGCGGCTGCTGAACCAGAGCGTCACTTACCAGGAACGCCGCGCCCTGATCGACAACCGGGCGCTGGCCTACGAGGAACAGACCCGCCGCGTTGGACGGCACGGCGTCCTCGTCATCCCGATCGTGGTCCATGTGGTGCACAATCCTGCTGACCCTGCCCAGAACATCAGCGAAGCCCAGATCCAGAGCCAGGTGGACGTCCTTAACGAGGACTTCCGCGCCGGCAACCCTGACGTCGCGGGCGTTCCGGCGGTGTGGGCGGACAGGGTGGCGGACTGCAACATAGAATTCCGGCTCGCGTCGCAGGACCCGGACGGCAACCCGACCGACGGAATCACCCGGACGCCGACAACCATGCAGTTCTTCACCACCGAATTCGACGACGTGAAGTCCAGCAACACTGGCGGGGCAGACGGTTGGCCCAGCGACGAGTATCTCAACGTCTGGGTGTGCAACGACCTCAAGGACACCATCGGGCGGACGATTCTTGGTTATGCACAGTTCCCCGGGGGCCCACCCACCACCGACGGCGTTGTCATCGCAAGCTTCTGCTTTGGCAAGGGCGGGACGGCGCAGGCCCCCTTCGACCTTGGCCGGACCGCAACGCACGAGATCGGGCACTGGCTGGATCTGCGGCACATCTGGGGCGATGACCGCGGTTCGTGCAGTGGAACCGACTTCGTCGACGACACGCCGAACCAGGCGGACGCCACCTTCAACAGTCCGACGTTTCCGCAGCTCAGCTGCAACAATGGGCCGGACGGCAGCATGTTCATGAACTACATGGACTACACGGACGACGCCGCCATGTTTATGTTCACGAAAGGCCAGTCCCGGCGCATGGACGCGTGCCTTGAAGGGGCACGGGCTTCGTTCCTCGCCACTCCAGCCTTCGCCCTGCCTGGCGCGGCGGCAACGGCAGCCCCGGCGCAGTCCGGCCCGGAACAGAAGCAGGAGGACGGCGACGTGCTGCAGCTGCGGCAGGAAATCGAACGGCTCCGCAAGGACAACGAACGGATCCAGTCGATTCTGGATGGCATCCGCGGGGCGCTGAACAGTGCCGCTACGGCCTCAACTGGTGGATGATGGGACGATGACCACAGCGCCAGGACGGGCAGAGCCGTGAGTGGAATCCCGCCGGAAGTTACGGGAGTCTGGCTGCACTCGCACGAGGAGGATACGTCCTCCGCCATGGTGTTCCGTCCGCGCGATTACCCTTTGCGTCCCGCCCGTTGGCGGGACGCCATCGAGGTACGGGCGGACGGCACCTGCATCTGGCACGGCAGCAGCCCGGACGACCGTGGCCAAGCCACGCCGGGGCGCTGGGAAGACCTCGGAAACGGGCAGGCCCAAATGACTGTCGCCGCGGGTGACAGCGGTCCGCTCCTCCGTCGGATCCAATCGTGGGCCCCGGACAAACTCGTGATCGACAAAGGCCAACATTAGCGGCGGATTGCCTCAGGCGATTCCGACCAGCTGGTACGCCGTTCGGATGGAGTCCACCTTCTCCTGCTTCTGCGCATCGCCGCCGAAGTAGGTCTGCCCGACGTCAACCAGCGCCTGAAGGGCTTCCGGGAACGTCGCGAGGGGTGTCAGCCGTGCCATTCCCAAGTGCGTCAGCACCGCGACATCCTCGACGGTGAACACTCGAACTCCGTTGTTTTCCATCGTCAGCAGGTTGTGGACGGCCTTGTTGTGGATGTTGCTGTTGAAGTGGACCCACCCCTGGTCGTTGGCTCCGCTGGGCAGTTCACCGGGCCGCAGGTGCCGGAAGTTGTCCATGTGCTTGGGGTGGCCGGTGCGTGAGGGGTCGGCGAAGTTCCGAAGCGGCCGCCCGTCCGGCCGCAGTCCGGGGCCGATTTCCCAGTCCCACGTGGAAACGTCCGCCCGGTCCGGCGCTTCGTACCAGTTCTTGATGATGACACCGGCAATGTCAGCGAAGGATTCGTTCAGCGCACCCGACTGCGTTGCATAGACCAGGTTCGACGTAGTTTCGATGACGCCATGCGTGAGTTCATGGGCGATGACATCCAGGAAGCGCGAGAGGCTGACCAGGCGGCCGTTCTTCTGGATCTGGCCGTACCACATCCGGTGCCTGAACCAGAAGGCGTTCAGGAGGACGGGCGGAGCCTGCATGCTCGATGCCGTGACGTTGACCAGCGAGATGAGGTCCATCCCCTGGTCATCGATGCCGTTCCGTTGCAGCACCACGTTGTAGAAGTCCAACACGCGGGACGCGTTGGCGTGGGCCGAAACTGCCGCCCGGTTGGTCGTCCCGTAGTCGCTGCTGGCCGCCTCTACGGGAAAGTCGGGATCGCGCGGGTTGTTGTCGATGTCAGCGAACTTCAGGTCGTACGTGCGGACCATGCGGCGGGGGTCGTTGAGCCGGCACGTGGTGCCGTCCGGAGCAACCAGTTCACCGAAAAACGTCTGCTCCTCTTCGTCCTCGTCGATGCCCTTGCAGCGGGCGGGAACCGCCAGTGCAGTCGGGGCAGCGCTGTAGCAGAACAGGATCTCGCCGTTGTGGGCGTCCACCAGGTAGTTGTAGCTGGGCGGAACCGGCCGCCGTCCCAGGCCGTGGCCCAGCAGTCCTTCATCGGGGGCAGTTCCAGGGTCACCTGCGCCAGGCGGCTCTGCGGGAAGCTCGGTGAAAAACCACGCGAGGTGCCACGACCCGCCGTCGTCCTTCTTGTAGAAGTTCAGCCGCGCGCCAACGCCGGCGTCGGCAGGAAGCTCCGCACCGGTGAAGACCGCCACCCGTTCGAGTGCCTCGGGCCGGCTCAGGGACTCGACAGGGCTGGCCTCCGGAGCTTCACCCAGTTGTCCGTTCACGCTCACCAGTTCCCGGGATGCGGTGAGCTCCACCAGGGCACTTGCCCCGAAGATGGGGATGTCCCGGTAGGTCTGCGAAAAGCGCAGGGTGCGGGTTCCCAACGCGGGCACTTCCCGTTCACTGTCCACCACGAACCCCGGAACACGCTCCGGCAGTTCCGGCTCCACCAGGGATCTTATGGCAGGACGGCCGTCCTGCTGGAACAGTTGGTCGAGGTAGTACCGGGCGGCGGCTTCGTTGCTGGTGAAGGCAAGCGCAGGCGCGTCCGGTGCCCCGGCCGGTGGCTCGCTCCTGAACGACTCGGCGGAGCGCGCCTGCGCGCCTTCCCGCCCGGCGTGGTAGTGAAACCCCTGCAACTGGGACATCATTGTCTTCTTCCGACTGGCTCAACCGGCGTACTGGACTGGTAGGCAGCGAGTCTAGGCAGCCGCGCGTTACGTCGCCGTTACGGCTACTCCGTGGACCGCTGCTACACCGGCAGCACCCGCGGCGTCACGGTGATCTGCAAGCCGGCGTTGTCTCCGAGCAGGGGCTTCATCAGGTCCGGAACATCGATCCGGCCGCGCCACCTGTTGGCCGTTTTGTCCTGGTCCACCAGCCGGTCCTTGTCCTCCGGGTCCCAGTCCCGCAACGCTGTGGGGATGGTGCTGTTCCAGGCGGCCCAGCCCCTTGGCAGCGGTTGTCCGGGGGACGGCGGCTGGATGTCCACCACCAGCGTGTCCTGCCAGTCTTCCGTCTGTTCCATGTGGTCGTCGAAGAAGAAGCGGCCTTGCTTTTCGACCATGGACAACAGCCGCAGCCGCAGTGCGTGCCGGAGCCTGGGCACCGCCTTTCCGCCCACCAGGGGCCGGGGAGCGTGGGAGGAGAGGAACGTGGTGAGGAGGGGTTGCGGCGAATCGATGGGGTTACCTTCTTTCCAGCGCTCAATCTGGATGGGGCAAAAGTGGGCGGCAGTCTGTTCATGGACCAGGACGGGCAGCCCGCGGATGGCCAAGGCAACATCCAGCTGGAATTCCACTTCGTCCGGGGCGCTCCTTCCGACAGTGAAGCCCACAAGCTCAATCTGGACTTTCAGGTCCCCGAAGAGGAAGCGCTGAAGGTTCTGGTACCCCTCTTCGGAGTTGACGATCCCGTACCGGCCGCTGTGGGCCCGGTGGACAATGGCGAGCGGAGCGCCACGTACCGCGGCGTTGTCGATCTGGACCAATCCGTCGCTGCGTGCACCCACAGCCTTGGAGGACAACCCCAGCGCAACGTCATAGTCTTCCGGATTCGAGCCCACGAGGCAGAAGAGCTCATCAACAGGGAAACTGCCCGCCGGAATCTCCGTTCCCTTGAAGCCGTCGCGCGTCAGGTCGGACCGCCGGGCTGCAGGAGTGAGGTAGTCATACATGCGGTCTGGGCCGAAGATGTCGGCACCGTGGATTCCTGTTGCGTCCCGGATGCGCTCCAGGAGGCCGAATCCGATGGCGAAGCTGATTCCGCCGTGCGGTGTGGCGTAGGTGAAGACCCTGGCCACGTACCTGGTTCCGGCGGCAGGATCGACGTTTCCGTCCGCGTCGGCTGAGTCTTCCGGGATCACGCGCTGCAGCAGGGAGCGGCAGATCAGCCCGCCCATCGAGTGCGCCACCAGGAAGACCTTCGGAGCCCCCGTCCTGTCAAGGACCAGCTTGATGAGCTTGAACAGGTCACGTGCGGCTGTTTCAAACGAAAAGCTGTCCGGTTCCTCCGCAAAGGTGTCGGCGGAGTTGTCGTAGAAGCGGTAGATCCAGATGGAGGCAGGATTGACCGTGGCGGTTGCCACGCCCTCCAGGAAAGCCCATTGGTCCCCATGCACGGGGACCTCGTACTTGTGGTCCGTGATGAGGCGCAGCATGGGCGATTCGAACTGGTGGAACTGCGCCCGGCCGCGGCTGTCCGAACGGACATGGACCGATCCCTGGCTGAAACCGTAGAACGGGTCATCCACCGCACTGTTGATGGCGCTGCCGTTTCCGGCGAAGCCGCGGACGTAGATGATGGGCAGCCTGCCGTCGTCTCCTGGATTGCCCATTGCGCGTGCCCCTCTTCCGGAAACCTGGGTCCCTCCCCCGCGGGCATGTATTTTGTGGGGACAGCTGATCAGACAGGCCGTTACGACGGCGTTACCGGCACCCGCGCGCGCCGTCCGTGAAGACGCGGGGTTGGTCATGCAGCAGTAACGCCGGGACGGGTCTACTTGAATGACGCTGGGCTGGCTGAAAGCGGGAAACCATGCGGATGAAGGACGTCGGTCAGGCACCTGACGAAGGGCACAACAGGATGCCGGCGGTTCCTGATGCCAGCACCCTGGTGATCCGGGCATGGCATGAAGACGGCGCACAGCCCCCCGGATTCCGCGCCAGGATCACCTACGGCCCGGGCCACGGCGAGGAGCGCACCACGGTTTCCGCTGCCGACCGGGATAAAGTGCTACACGTTGTGCAGCAGTGGCTGCTGACCCAGTCCGATGTCCAGGGAAGGAACTAGCTGCGCGTCCGCATGGGTGGCTTGCGGCCTGGCTGTCTGGCCGATCAGCTGCCTCAAACCGTCCGAGGGTGGAACACCCATGTCACTGAGGAGTTGTTCCTGGTATTTGTCATAGGCGAGCAGGGCGGAGGCCAGGTTTCCCTGCGCCAGCTCCGAGGCAACAAGCACCCGTACGGCACTCTCGTAGAGGGGTTCGATTTCCAGTGCGGCCAACGCCGCTTCCGCAGCGCCCCCGTGGTCCCCGCGGCCAGAGAACTCCCGTGCGGCCAGCGTGAAGGCCCGGAGCTGATCGTGCCGCAGCCGGCTCTGCTCGAAGATCACCCAGTCCTCGTACCAGCCGGGCAGGAATTCCGCGTCCCGCAGGTCCCGCAGCAGCGTCCACGTGCTGCCGGTACTCGAAAGGGCGGCCTCTTTCAGCAGGGCGCGAACCGTGTACAGGTCCACGGCAACCCGGCTGTCGAGGGTCAGCAGGGCCCCATCCTTGACCAGCAGGCCCGGCACCTGCCTCGTCATCAGATGGACCGCCACCCGGAGGCTTTCCAGTGCCTTGGCGTCCGGATACTCCGGCCACAGCATGCCGGCAAGGTAATTCCGGAGACTGGGACCGCGGACTGCCAGTGCTGCTATAAGCCGCTGCTGCCGGGCAGCAACATGGACAACTGCCCCGTCCCGGCGCAGCTGCCAGGACCGCATGAGGTCAAGTTCCAAAATTCCATAGTCATCATTGCCCATGGCGGCCTGATTTCAGCAGGGATTACTACACCAAATATGTAAGTCTGAGGATCCTCACGTTGCACTTGAAAGTCAACGAGCAAATCCCCCTTCTTCTTTAGGGAGAGGCGTCTATCAGACAGCCGCACGGCAAACTGCCTGGCAGCTGCGCGGGACAAGGAACGACGGCGGTCGGCCGCCGTCGTTCCTTGTTTAACTACGCGTAGGTGGCGAAGTTCTGCGTAGCCACCAGCTGCGCCCCGTACGGCGAACCGGCGGAGAGCCGGGCAAAGCCGAACCCGAAGTCGGTCAGGGCAGCGTTGAGCATATTGGCGTTGTGGCCAGGTGAGGCCTTCCAGGCAGCGAAGAGTGCATCGGCGTCGGCGTTCACGGCAATGTTTTCGGCAGTGCGGCTCCAGCCGGACGGGATCTGGGCGGCCGCGTCGGGGTTGTGCCGGAAGCCGGCGCTGCCCTGGGCGTTGATGTCATTCATCATGGTGTTCGACCAGTTTTGGGCAACCGCTTCGAGCCCGCTGTTGTAGCGCAACGGGGCAAGGCCGTTGGCCGCCCGGTAATCATTGATGAGCTGGAAGGATCGCTGGGCGACAGCGTTGGACGGCGTGCCGGTAGCGGACGGCGCCACCGGAGGAGCAGGTGCGGGAGCCGGTGCGGGCGCTGGGGCGGGAGCCGGTGCCGGTGCTGCGGCAACCGGAACCTCGGCAGGAGCCGGTGCCGGAGCTGCGGGGGCCGGAACTTCGGCAGGAGCCGGAGCGGGCGCTGCGGCAACCGGAGCCTCAGCAGGAGCTGCGGGAGCCTCAGCCGGCGGCGTCGTCGCCGGCTCTACAGCGGGGCTGGGTGTGGCCGGAACCGGTGCGGGCGTCCGGGTTGCGGGAGCTGAGGCAGGCGCTGAAGGAGCCGGCGATTGGGCACCGGCGGTGATCCAGTTCCACCAACCAAAGGGCCACGAAGCGGCGCCTGCAGGAGCGGAACCGGCGGTCAGCAGGCCGCCGGCCAGGACGAGGGTGATCAGGAGGGCAGCGAGGTGTTTCTTGTCTTTTCGCATCCGAAGAACAGTACCCAGTGCCCATTGCCCACCGCACATCGGGCTACGCCCCTCCGCATGGCAAGGATGCCTTTCCCGTCCGGGAGTCTCTTGACAGGCAACGATCACAGGACTCTCATTCGAGGACCTACGTATACAAGAAAGGGGTCCTGACCATGCCTGACATCCAGGTTCCCCCGGGAAAGCAGTCCCGGGTCCGGACGGGAGCGGCCCTCATGACACTGGCCGGTCTGGCCTTCGTGGGGTACGCCGTGGTCTTTTTTGTGCTCAATTTCACAGGCGCTTTCCTTGAGCTGGGCATAGGACCAGACGAAGTGGACAAGGGAAAAACGGAGATTGAGGCGTTCAGCCCCCAGCTGTACCACTACATCAGCCATCTGCACATCACGATCAGCGGCTTCATCGCGGCCGCCGGGCTCGCCGTCGCGGGTCTGTCCTGGTACGGCGTACGGCGTGGAGAACGGTGGGCCTTCGCCACAGCCGTTATCGTCCCGTTTGTCGGACTCGCGGTGGCCCTCCCCGCCCACTACCCCTGGGGACTGGCAACGCTTGGCCACCTCGGACCGGTCTACGTGGCCGCGCTCATTTTCCTGGCCGGGGCAGTAGCGGCGTACGGCGGACTGCGAACCGCCTCGGTGCCACGCTGACATCATGCCCGCTACGCCGATTCCCATGACGGTTGAAGGCATGCGGGCCTGCCTCATCCATCCCCACAGGACAGTAGCTACTGCCGCGGGACCCATGGAGTATGCCGACCGTGGCGGCGGCACCCCGCTCCTCGCCGTGCACGGCACCCTCGGAGGATGGGACCAGGGACTGGTTGCCACGGAGTTCTTCCGGGCCAACGGGTTCCGCATCATCGCGCCGAGCAGGCCCGGTTATTTGGGGACACCGCTGGCCACGGGACGCACGGCCGCAGAGCAGGGTGATGCCTTGGCAGCACTGATGGATGAGCTTGGTTTCACCAGTCTTCCGGTTTTTGCCGGTTCAGGGGGCGGTCCGGCCGCATACTCCCTGGCCGCCAGGCATCCGGACCGGGTTGCCAGGTTGCTCCAGGTCGATTCAGTGTGCCTGCGGATCCCGCCGTTCCCGATGGCCAGGCTGGCCTCCGGGGATCTGTCCATTCGGCTCCAACTCTGGTTTCTCCGGCACGCCGCGGGTTCCATGCTGAAGATGCTGTTTCGGCGTTTTGGCGATGTGGATACGCGGGAAGCCGGCATCCGGGCGGCGCGGGTGGCCGGGGATCCCGTACGGGTGGCTCATCTTGAGCACATCCTGATGGCGTCTTCCGGTTGGTCGCGCCGCCGGGCGGGCTTCGACAACGACTCCACCGAGTTCAAGTCGATGTCCCCGATGGAGCTCGAAGCCATCGCCTGCCCTGCGCTCATCATGCACGCCAGAGCGGATGCGAGCGTCCCGCCGGAGAACGCGCGCCACGCGCACCGGCACATCCGGGGTTCGGAGCTGTACTGGATGCAGGGCTCGCACGTGGCGTTCTTCCTGGAGGAGGGTGATACCGCCCCGGTGTATGCCCTTGAGTGGCTTCGCGGCAACAACCCAACGCGCCTTCCAGCCGCCGGCGGGTCCCGCTAGCATTGGCGGTGCCCGGCGTTCCTAATGTCCCTTTCACTGGAGAAGGAAGCCATGAACAGCGTTACGTGTGACCTCACCGTTTCCCTCGACGGATTTATCGCCGGTCCGAATCAAAGCCTGGCCGAGCCATTGGGCGAGGGCGGCGAGGACCTGCACCGCTGGATGTTCGAAGAACCGGAGGCCAATGCGGCGGCGATCGAGGGCATCCTCGAGGCAGGTGCCTTCATCATGGGCCGCAACATGTTCGCCGGCCCCGGCCCGGGGCCCTGGCCGGAAAACTGGCGCGGCTGGTGGGGAGAGGAACCGCCCTATCACGCACCGGTGTTTGTCCTTACGCATCATCCCCGCCCTCCCCTGGAGATGCAGGGCGGCACGACCTTCAACTTCGTGGCCGGTGGGATCGAGGCAGCATTGGCCGGGGCGCGGGAGGCTGCGGCCGGGAAGGACGTCGCGATTGCCGGGGGCGCCAGAACCGTGCAGCAATTCCTATCGGCGGGGCTGATCGACGAACTGCGGCTCCACACCTCACCGCTCATCCTCGGAGGGGGCGAGCGTCTCATGGACGCTGTCCGGAATGTCAGGCTTGAACCGACGGAGGTCAGCGGCACCAGCCTGGTGACGCATGTCCGCTACCGGCTGGTCCGGTAGCGGCGCCTACTCTTGGGATTGTCCGGTGGGGACGCGGAGGCTGCCGTACCTCTCCATCCGGTGCCACCGCAGGTGCACGCCGGCCACAGCGGTGACAACGGCCTGAATGACGACGAGATACATGAGCTGCCTGTAAACGAACTGCTGAAGCGGAAGGGTCCACAGCGGGCGGAGGCGCTCATTGTCGAGCCGGAAGGCGTAGGCGGCCATGAGGAATTGGACGGCCAGGAAGACGAACCAGAGCGCCACGATCCGGAGTGGATCGAGGAAGATCAGGCCGTAGACAGCGAAGATATCGACGACCGGCGCGAACAGCGGAAGCAGCACCTGGAGGACGAGCAGGTAGCCGAGGCCGCGCCGCCCCAGCTTGCCGGCTGCCCCTCCCTGCACCACCGCGCCGCGGTGCTTCCACATTGCCTGCAGCGTTCCATAGCACCAGCGGTACCGCTGTTTCCAAAGCGCCGAGAGGCTCGCCGGTGCCTCGGTCCAGGCCCTTGCGTCGTCCTTGTACACAACGCGCCAGCCGTCCCGGCACAGTGACATGGTCAGGTCCGTGTCTTCCGCGAGTGTGTCATCGCTGACTCCACCGACGCGGAGGAGGGCATCGCGGCGGAAGGCCCCGATGGCACCGGGGACAGTGGGCATGCATTCCGCGACGTCGAACAGCCTGCGGTCCAGGTTGAAGCCGACGACATACTCGATGTGCTGCCAGGCGCCGAGGATGCCACCGCGGTTGGCAACCTTGGTGTTGCCCGAGATGGCACCCACCCGCGGGTCGGCGAAGGGCTGGATGAGGGCATGGACTGTGTCAGGTTCGAAGACGGTGTCGCCGTCCACCATCACCACAAGGTTGTGGGTGGCGGCCTGCAGCCCGGCGTTCAGCGCGGACGGTTTGCCTCCGTTCTCCTTACGGATCACCGTGACGCCGGGCAGTCCGAGCGCGTCCACGATGTCGGCGGTCCCGTCGGTGGATCCGTCATCGACGACGATGATTTCAACCGGGTGGGTGGAGGCCACGATGGACCGGACCGCGGCTTCGATGCCGGCCGACTCGTTGTACGCCGGCACGATCACTGTGACCCGGCCGGTAACCTCCGGCCAGACCAGCACGTCCACCCGGCGGCGGCCGCGGCCGGCCGTTGAGATGCGGCGTGCGGCACGGCTGTGCCGCGCGGCGAAGAAGACCACGAGGACGGCACGGATGAACGTCACGGCACCGGCTGCAACGAGCGCCCACGAGATGGCCGTGACAACGAAGCCGCTGAGGCGGATGCCCCACGCCAGGGCCGTCCCGCTGGCCTGTTCCGTGGCGGTTGCCGGCCGCATGGTGTCGACGCCGATCGCATCACCGACGGTGGTGACCCGGAAACCTTTGTCCGCGAAGTTCGCAAGGGCGGAGTCCAGGGCGGCAACCGTCTGCTCCCGGTCTCCTCCGCCGTCGTGCATCAGGACCACCTGCCCCTGCGGCCCGGAAGGAGCCAGATTGCGTTCAATTTCCCCGACGCCCGGCAGCCGCCAGTCCCCGCTGTCCAGGCTGCTCAACACGGTGAGGTACCCCTCGTCCGCCGATGCCTGCATTGCGGACCAGGTACCGCCGGCCACGGCACCGTTTCCGGAACTGTACGGGGGACGCAGCAGGGACGCCGCGTGGCCGGTGATGCCCATGATCGCGTCCTGGGCACCCTGGACTTCAAGCTGGCGGCGCCACTCGTCGGCGGTGCCAAGGTCGGCATGGGTGAGCGTATGGACGCCGATCTCGTGGCCTTCGGCCATGATGCGCCGCACAAGATCTGGGTGCTCGATCGCGGCCGAACCGACGACGAAGAACGTCGCGTGTACCTGGTGCTTGCGAAGGACATCGAGGATTTGTGGCGTCCAGACGGGATCCGGGCCGTCGTCGAAGGTCAGGGCGACCGTTCGGTCCGGTGGCGTCACAGTGCGGACAGCTCCGTTCCGGGCGTCGATCACGGGACCGCCCTGCGATACGGCCTTCGGGACGCTGCCGGACGGTCCATTCACCGGCGCGGAGTCGTAGCCGACTGCGGCGAGGTGGTGCATGTATCCCTGCACCACGAGGGCAATACCGAGGGCAAACAGGACCGCCATGAGGACGAACCAATGAGCCCTTACGTTGACAGGAACAGCGCCCTTGCTCCGGCGGCGCACACTCACGGGCGCGGCGGGGCGGACGGCCGGGTTGCCTGGCCCGGGGCGGACCCGCTCATGCCGTGCGCCGCCGGCTCCGCAGCAGGCGCAGGAGCATCAACAGGCGGCGCAGCCTGAACCGCCGGGCTGTTGTCCGGCGGTGCCACGGGCGCCGCCGGGGGTTCAGCCACCGCGGCCGGGGCGGCGGGCAGGGCTGCCGGCCCGGCCGCCGGGGCTTCCACGGCCGGGAGGCCAGCCGCACTGGAAGCGGGCGCCGACGGCACCGGCTGCGGAGCAGGGGCCTCGGCAGCGGCCGGAAGGGGCAGGTAGGGAGCGGAGATATTGGATCCGCTGATGAACGCCACTAAAAGGAGCAGGACGTACGCCGCCACAAGCCCCAGGGCCCCGAGGCCGATCAGCTTGACCCGCCTCAGCCGGCGACCGGACGCGTCGACGAATACGGGTCCACGCGGCGACGCGGCATGGGGCTGGCTGGACGTTTCGTCAAGGGCTATCATCGGGGATCAACCTTAGAGGATCCCCAAAGCGAACCCCAAACACCGTTACTGGCATACGCAAGGACCGGCAGCCCGGCCCGCGTGCTCGCCCTGGTTGACGCCTGACCCTCACCCCTCCGCCACCCGCATTAAGAACTAGCCTCCTGCGAACTGAACGTCGGGCACCGGCACCGGCAGCGGCGAAGCCGCCCCCAACCGGACGCTCCGGTGGGTCACCGCGGCGGCAAGGCCGTCGTCGTGCGTTACCAGAACCAGCGCGCAGTCCAGCCGGTCCACCTGCTCCATAAGGCACCGCATGGTTTCTTCCTGCGTGATGAGGTCCAGGCGGGATGTCGGCTCATCGGCGAAGACCAGGGCGGGCTCAAGGAGCATCGACCGGATGATGGCGATCCGCTGCAGCTCCCCGCCGGAAATCTGCCCCGGCCTGCGGTGGAGAAGTTCGGGGGCAAGCCG
Organism: Arthrobacter sp. Cr_A7; assembly: GCF_029222765.1. Classification (NCBI taxonomy): domain Bacteria; kingdom Bacillati; phylum Actinomycetota; class Actinomycetes; order Micrococcales; family Micrococcaceae; genus Arthrobacter; species Arthrobacter sp. Cr_A7. Next base: position 23,035 of record NZ_JARHXQ010000030.1, read on the forward strand.
CAGCGAGCCCATGAGCTCCTCAATGCGGGAGCGGTCCAGGCCGTGGCGGCGGACCACGTCCCCCAGCGCGTCCTTCAGCTGCACACGCGGGGGAAACGCCAGGGCAGGGTCCTGGTACAGCTTTTGGAGCCGGCCCCGTTTGAGGACGTCCGCATGCTGCACCGTCCCTGTGTCGGGCGGAAGGAGGCGCAGCAGAACATTCCCAAGGGTGGTCTTCCCGCTTCCGCTCGGACCGCTTAGCGCAATCCGCTCGCCTGCCCTGACCTCCAGCGAGAGATCGCTGAACAGTTGCTCGCTGCCGAAGGACTTGCTGAGGCCCTCTCCCGAGACCAGAACGGCGCCTGTCCGCTCCGCCACATCCAACGGGTTCCTCATCCACGGGTGCCTCCAGTGGGAGGGTTCGGCAGCCAGGAGCCGCCGGGTGTACGGATGTTCCGGCTGTGCCAGGACCTGCCCGGCGGGCCCATGCTCCACAACATGGGCATCCTTCATCACCAGGACCTTCCCGCCGAGCCCGCGGGCCAGGTCGAGGTCATGGGTGATGGTCAGCAGGACGCCGCCGCCGTCGAGGTGGCTCCGGAGCAGTTCCGCCAGTTCCGTCCTGGCGCGCTGGTCCAGGCCCTTGGAAGGCTCGTCCGCGATGAGAACAGGAGCGCCGCCGATGGTCGCCGCCGCGAATGCCACCCGCTGCGCCATGCCGCCGGACAGCGTGTGTGGAAAAGCCCGTGAAGCCTTACCCAGACCCAGCGAGGACAGAAGGGTATCCGCAGCCCGCCGCGCCCCGCGTTTGTCCGTACTGAAGCTAAGGGCTCCTTCAGCCACCTGCTCGCCGGCCCGCATGGTGGGGTCCAGGGCCAGCACGGGTTCCTGGGGCAGAAGGGACATGGTCCGGCCCCACAGGCCGCGCCGGTTCGACTGGTCGCCGAGGTCGTAGGAGCGGCCGTCCACGGTCAGGGTGCCACGGGCTGTGAGGTTCGGCGGGAGCGTCCCCATGATGGCGTGGGCCAGCAGGGATTTACCCGAGCCGCTCTCACCAACGATCGTCACGGGTTGCCCGCGTTCGAAGTCCAGCTGGTCGGCCTCGACCAGGACTTTGCCGCCGTGGGTTACGACGAGGTTGTTCAGGCGCAGGCGCAGGCTCATGCTCGGGACTCCTTGCTCCGCAGGCCCAGGAGCCCGATCAGGATGGTGGTGAGAACCAGGACCGGCGCCAGCGCCATCCAGGGTGCCTCGTGGTAATACGGGAAAGCTTCGGTGATCATCAGCCCCAGCTCGGGCGTGGGCGGCCGGACGCCGATCCCCACGAAGCCGAGCGTGGACAGCGCAAGGATGGAGGAGCCGACGCCGAAGGTCGCCATGGTGGTCAGCAGCGGCCGCAGTTCGGGGAAGAGGTGCCGGCGCATGATGTGCACGGATCCGAGCCGGAGCAGGCCTGCTGCCTCCACCGCCGGGCCGGCCAGAACAAGGCCGCTCCGGGCCCGGACCATGCGGAAATACTCCACCCACTGCGCCAGGGCGAGTCCCAGGCAGAGCGTCCAGAGGTCACCGTTGGCGATGGCTGAGACAACGAGAACCACCAGCAGGGCAGGCAGCGCGATGAAGACTTCGGACAAACCGTGGAGTACCGAATCCACCCAGCCGCCCCGCCATGCTGCCGCTATGCCGGCCAGGGTGCCGAAGAGCAGTGCGGCGCTGACACACAGCACTGCCATCACCAGGGAGAGCTGGGTGGCGTGGGCCAGCCGCGCGATGACGCTGCGGCCCAGGTGGTCACGGCCCAGCGGCTCTGCGGGGCTTGGTGCCTCCAGGAACCTGGACAGGTCCTGGAGCGCGTGGTCCGGCCAGGCCAGGGGCCCGGCTATGGCGAAAACGGCCAGGGCGGCCAGCAGGGCTGCGGAAATGAGTTGTGTTTTTGTCCGATCAGCCAGCCACTCCGGCCGGTTGGCGTTTTGGGCTGGCGCCGGGGAGAGTCCGTGCATGGCGACGGCGTTGGTCACAGTACTGCCTCCTTGTGGCGGGGCCGGGGATCAACAGCTGCTGTGGCGAGGTCAACCAGCGTATTCATGGCGACCACCATGAGCGCCAGCGCCAGTGCCGCGGCCTGGATCATGGGGATGTCCCGCCAAAAGATTGCATGGACCAGGGCGTGTCCCAGGCCGGGCCAGGCGAAGAGACTTTCCACCACCACAACACCTTCGATGAGAACCAGGACCTGCACGCCGACGTAGGCGATCAGGGTCACGCCGGTGTTCCTGCAGATGTGCCGAAGGAACACGAGCCAGCCGCCCAGCCCCTTGGTGGCAGCGAAGCGGACATAGTCTGACTGGCGGATCTGTGCCATCGCATCCCGGGTTACCCGGGCGAACAGCCCGGAGAGGCCGACGGCGAGTGTCGCCGCCGGGAGAACGATGTTGTTCGCTTCCCCATGGCCGGCGGCGGGCAGCACGCCCAGGTGGACGGAAAACAGCAGGATCAGGAGCAGCCCGAGCAGGAAGGGCGGCAAGGCCCGCGCGGCGGACACCCAGACTGTGGTGAGCCGGTCAAGGAGGCCGCCCGGCCGGGCCGCCGCCAGAGCTCCCACGGTAGTCCCGACGATCAAGGCAAGAACCAGCGCGGCAGCCGCCAGCTGCAGGCTGCTCGCGAGGTGAAGGCCAAGTTCCCCGGCCACGCTTGCCCCCGTGACCAGCGAATTGCCCAGGTCGAAGGACACCAAGCCGGCCAGCCAGTCCATGAGCTGGAGCCAGACCGGCTGGTCAAGCCCCAGTTCAGCACGGACGCTGTCGGCGGACGCAGCGGTGACCTGGTCATAGCCGTAGCGGCCGGCGGCAATCCGAAAAGCGATATCCCCTGGGAGGTTTTGGACAATGGCGAAGCAGGCGGTGGAGACGACGAGGACTACCCCGGCCGCCTGGAGGGCGCGGCGGCCCAGGACCCTTGCCGTGGTGGCCACGGCGGGAGGAACAGCGGGCCTGGATAAGGTACGGGGCTCTGCGGTGGATAAGGTCATGATGTCCCCTCCTACTTTTTCCAGGCCAGGTCGCTCAGGCGCCATGAACGCTCCAGCGGGTCCAGCGTCACGCCGTCGACGCGGGGGCTGACCACGGCGCTCTGCCGGTACCAGGCCACCGGAATGACGGGCAACTGGGCCTGCAGGATGTCCGTGACTTTTCCGCGGGACTCTGCTGCCTTCCCGGCGTCGTTGCCGCTGGCCAGGTGGTGCAAAGCCGAGGTGAGGGCGGGATCGTTCCACCCCATGGAACCGTAGTCTCCACCTTCGGGGGCGAAATCGTCGCTCAGGGTCACCAGTGAGTCCGGTACCAGTGCGTAGTTGCGGGAGTACAGCGCCAGCTCGAGGGATCCGTCCTTATGCCCGGCGGGGATTTCGCTGGAGTTGCCCACCTTCACGTCCACGGCGATTCCCAGTTCCTTCAGCTTGGCTTGGATGGCCGTGGCGAGGATGGGAAGTTCCGGGCGGTCAGGGAAGGTCCGCAGGGTGACTGTGAATTTCCTGCCGTCACGTTCCAGGATGCCGTCGGTGCCGGGGGCCCAGCCGGCGTCGGCCAGCAGTTTCCGGGCGGCGGCGGGATCGTGCTCCAGGGGCGTGGCCGATGCCTGGTGCCAGTCCGGCAGGGATGGCGGGAAGAGCTGGGTGGCCGCCATCTCCGGATCACGCAACAATGCCGTTGCCATCGATTCGCGGTCCAGGGCCAGGCTGAGGGCGCGGCGCACCTGGACGTCGCCGAGGATTTCGTGGCCGGAGTTGGCCTTCAGCAGGATGCTCCTGGGCAGGGTCACGGCGGCGATATCCAGCTTGCCTGCCTGCCTGATCTTCTGGAGGCTGGTGGGGTCCATGCCGAAGGTAACGTCCGCCTGGCCGCTTTCGGCCATCAAAGCCCGGCTTTCGGCCCTCCCGACGGCCTGATAAGTAACCTCGGAGATGTCCGGCTTCTCGCCATGCCACTGCTCGAAGGCCGCAAGTTCAACCTTGGCCGGCGGCTCGATGTGCGACACCTGGTATGGCCCTGAGCCCACCACTTTGGTGACTGCCTGATCGGAGCCGTAGGAACTGGGGGCGAGGATTTGGGTGCTCGTGTGGGCCAGCACCGCCGGTAGGGGTGCAAACGGCTCCGCCAGGTCCACGCGGACAGCATTGCCCTCTGCAGAGATCGCCTTGAGGGGAACCGTTGCCAGCGGGGTGCCGGCCTTGCCCTGTGCCGTGGTCAGCGCGGCCGCTGCCACCTCGGCAGTGACAGCCGTGCCGTCATGGAAGAGGGCATCCGGACGGAGCGCGAAGGTCCAGGACAGCCCGTCTGCGGAGGCGCTCCAGCTTTCGGCCAGTCCGGGCTGGAGGACGCCCTGGACGTCCGCGTCCACCAGGGTTTCTGCCACCTGCAGCCGGGTGAAGAAGCCGCCGGCCGTGGAGGGGTCAAGGCTGTGGAACTCAAACTGCCCCACCACCCTCAGCGGCTGCGTAACTGCCGGGGCGTCGTTGCCGCCCGCGGCGCACCCCGCGATCATCAACAGTGCGACGGAAGACGCGCCAGCCACCCTTATCTTTTGCCAACCCATTTGTTCTTTCCTTCTGATCGCCAAGCGTTAGTAGTCCGACCCAACACCCTAGATGCAAATCATTATCATTAGCAATTTGGTCCCGCACTTTCACCGGTCATGCTTGTGGTTGTTTTGGACGGCGGGCTTGCCCACCATTGAAGGGTGGAAATGAAGCACAGGCCGCACCGGCTCGCGTTTGCCCTGTGCCTGCTGATCCCGCTCAGCGGAACAGCGGGATGCGCCTATGAATACTCCGAGCCTGTGCACACACCGGTACCCGCCTACGAACAGGGACGTATGCCAACAGCCGGCCCAACGCCAACGGCAGGGGCCCCGAAACCTTACAACGATCGGCGGATTCTCGAACTGGAGGCCAGGAACTACGCTCAGCTGGACCGGCTCCTGGGGGAATTGCCGGAGCCAGTCCTGCTTTCCGAGGTTGGGCCACTGGACGGACCGGTCAGGGGGTTCGGCAAAACTGCGAGGGTACCGGCGGCCGGGCGGTACACCGTCACCGCAGCCTGTGTTGGTGCTTCCGGAGCGGAAATATCCGTCGGACAGGAGCACCCCGGCGCGCCTTTCCGGCCATTAGTGCTCGCACTGGACTGTGCCGGGAGCACGTCGCACGTCCTTGAACTTCAGCAGGGGTACGTTTTCGCGCATCTCACCCTGCCCAGCCCGGGCGATACGCCGTGGACTGGAGCGGTTGGCGGTGTTCGCGTGAGCCGCTTGGGCTGATCCCCGGCACCTACCGGTCGTTCTTCGCTAGGGTGAAGACTATGTGAGCAACAGGGGCCGGTGGTTCACCGGTACCTGGGATTGCATCGTGCTGGGGGCGCGCCGCCTCCGCGCGCCCTTCGGCCCATTGGACAACCTTGAACAAGCCCCTTCACCACCCTCACCGCAGTTATCGTGCTTCTCCACTGTTCCTTCGCTTCACCGTTATCAGCCCCACGGGCATCCCTCAACCATGAGAAGCAAAGCCGAGAGGCAGTTGCGCAAGGCTGAGAGGCAGAGGCGCATGGAGGAGTACGTCAGGAAGCATGTGCCGAAGTACCGGTACGGGACTGGAGGGTGGAACAAGGAGTACGTGGTCTACGCCTACACGCAGGAAGAATGGGGCCTCGGAGGTCACAGTGCCACAGAATCCTCCAACATGGCCAACAGCGTTATCGGCCAAAGTTTGGTCGCCCTGATCATGACGGTCCCTGCCGTCGTGGCCCCATTCGGAATTCCCTTCGGGATCCTCACGGTCATCATGTCCTTCCCCGATCTGGGTGACATGGGCATGGGCGTGGTCCTGACCCTGTTCTTCGCATTCCTCACCCTCATATGTACCGGCGGCTGGTTGGCCAGCACCGCAATACTCCGCAAGGAATGGCGGGCCCGCAAGCTCCGTAAACCCAAGGGGCTGCCAAAGCCCATGTACGAGGTCACCGATGACAAGGCCCGTCGGTGGTTTGAGAAGAATCCAGGGATCCTTGACATCACCAGGGAGAACTTCCCGTACAGCACCTACCCTTTCCCGGGAGAGCCGGGATTCGTTGCACCGAAAGAGGGCTGACAGCGCTCCACCCCGGCCACCATCGCCGCCGGCTACGTCACAGGCAGCGCGGACCGAGCGGCTGACAGCCCGACACCCTCTATGGGCCCTGCCTACTATGGGCCCTGCCTATGGATCCTTGGTGGAGGTCGCCGTCGGAGTCGGGCTGCTCGGGTCAGGAGTCGGGATTGCCGTCGGAGCAGGGCTGCTCCGGTCAGGAGTAGGAATTGCCGCTGGAGCAGGGCTGGTTTCCGTTGACGGAGCTTGAGTGCCGGAAGTTGGAGTGGGGCCAGCTGCTTCCGGGGCCACCGTGGCCGCTGGTGCCGGCACCCCATATTCAATCTTCGTGGTGCCGTCCCTGGTCACCGTGATCCGCCCGCCCTGGTAGTCCTGGACGGTGCTCCCATCGGCAGTGACATAGTTGTCGGTGGTCGGGTAGCCGAGCTTTCCATGTTCGAACCCGGTAGCGGCCCACGCTTCGCGGGTCTTTCCGACGGAGACACGAACGCCGACGACGGGGTTGGAGATCAACGCGCCCCACTGGAAGTTCTGGTACGAGCCGCCTTCCTTCAAACCGTTGACCCTGCCCGAGGTGGGGAAGCCGAGGATGCCCCCTCCGTCGACGTCGTTGTACTTCTTCGTGTAGTCGGCAAGCAGGGCATGCCCTGCTGTGGAGGGAGACCAGAATATGATGCCGCCCTGGTAGGTCTGGTACACGCCGCTGTTCATGTCGAGTGCGTCTGACGTCGGGTAGCCCAATGCACCGTTTTCATACCCGTGCTGGGACCAGGCGTCCCGGAGGGGTCCAAAGGAGATGTGGGCGCCCGATGCCGGGGACCACATGATGACGCCCTTTTCAAAGCCTTGCCAGGTGCCGCCATCCTTACCCGGGTTGGCCCCGGTGGTTGCAGTGCCAAGCCACGTGTTGGCCTTGAACTCGTCAGCGGTGGCTCCCGGAACCGGGAAAACGCCCCAGCGGCCAGCCGTGATCACGCCGCCCTGGTAGTCCTGGGCCACCCCGCCCGGGACCGGATATTCGTCAGTTGTGAGGTAGCCCATCCTGCCGTGCTCGAAGCCAAGCGAAGCCCAGATGGTGCGGATAGCTCCTATGGAAAGGTGAGCACCATGGGCAGGCGTATGAAGGATGGATCCGCCCTGATAGTTCTGGAACGAGCCGCCTTCCTTCAGGCCAGTGACAACGTCCGTGGTCGGATAGCCCATACGGCCGTTCTCGAAGCCGGTGGAAGCCCACTTGTCACGGATGACCCCTGTGCTGATGGCGGCGCCTGACGCGGGAGAGAACATGATCGCCCCGCCCTCGAAACCCTGCCACGATCCGCCGTCCTTGATTCCATGCACTTCGTCAGTAGTCGGATAGCCCAGAGGGCCGTTCTCGGCTCCCTGTGCCCGCCACTTGCCGTTAATCCCATGGGTGATCGCGTACGTTCCCGTTGCCGGCGAGGAAAAGATTCCACCGTGCTGGTACGCCTGGTAGGAGCCGCCGTTCCTGAGGCCGGTGATGACGTCGCTGACTGGGTAGCCAAGGACCCCGTTCTCAAACCCGGTTTCGGCCCACTTGTCGCGGATCGGGCCAAACGAGGACAGCCGCGCGCCGGATGCGGGCGAGTACATGATGACGCCGCCCTGATATACCTGATACACGCCACCGCCCTTGAGCCCGCCCACTTCATCAGTGGTGGGGTATCCGAGGGGACCATTCTCGAAGCCGGTGGAAGCCCACTTGTCGCGGGTTGCTCCCCAGGAGAACCGTGCGCCGGTTCCAGGTGACCAGATGATCGCACCGCCCTGGAAATTCTGGAACGCACCCCCATCCTTAAGTCCGCCTGTTTCGCTGGACGTGGGACTTCCGAGCCTGCCCGCCGGTCCACCTGACTGAGCGTATTTCTCCATGACGGCGCCGAACGGATCGCTGGAGTGGGGTGTGAAGACGTCGTCTACAGCGCCCATAATGATGCGGTCTCCGGGGCGGTTGCTGCGAAGGAACCGGTTCACTACCTCAAGGCTGGTGGAGATGCAGCCGGCGGAGGTGGTGCGGCCGGCGTGCAGGAAGATCGCGTAGGAGGCGCCCTGGGTTACCGGCATGTCCGGCTGGCGGTTGTAGTTGATGACCGCGGCCTGCTCGTAGTAGCCCTGGTTCATGTAGGTGTAGAGGTTCTCGTCTGAAGGACCGCCGCGGCCTTCAAAGTACTGGTTGTAGGTGGACCCGTATTCGCCGCCCCAGCGGGAGTTCGAATTGACGGTGTGATAGGCGAGCGCGGTTCCCGGGTTGGAACGGCCGAGGGCTTCGGTCACACTATAGGACCCGGAGGGAGACTTGTAGGTGTCTTCCCAAGTGAGGCCGGGAGGGGCGAAGCCCTTCAGTCCGGCATAGCCCCAGTCCTGCCATTCCTGGATGTATTGGTTGCCGGAGCGTACGCATCCGGTGATGGTGACCCTGTTCGATTCGCGGCTCTCTGCGGTTGCAAACGTCACCCGGTTGGAGCCGAAGCTTGAGTATTTGACCTGACCGGCGGACAGACGCTGGCAAGGGTTGTAGACCTGAGATGCGGCTTCTGCGCTGCTGACGCCGGCAAAGGCACTGCCCATGACGGCGATCACCGCCAGGGCAAGTGAAAAGGGCCTGGTTTTCTCGGGCATGGTTCTGCTTTCGTTGGGGCGGTGAAGGATGGTGCCATGGATGCGGAGCCGGACATGGCACTGCCCACCCCCGCTTCAGTAAACACGCGCAGCCCTCTGTAGTGGTGGAACCGCGCCGGGACCCGACCGGCGTTTCCGCAGGTCAAGCACGACAATGGGCCTTCACCCACCGAGTTTGAGAAAACAAACAACGCGACCCAACGCCACGAGTTCCTGCGCCACCGCCCGCAACCCCCGCACTTGGCATGACCCGGCCCGTATTGAGGAGGGCCAGGGGTTGCGGTATCCGGCGATGACTGCCATTCTGCTGCCAACATCCACCGGGCTCCGGGGAAGGATCGGTCATGCCGAGGGAGATCGTCAGGGCGGACAAGGCGCCTGGTTCACAGTTTTTCAGCCAGGGCGTCAAAGCGGGACCATTCGTTTTTGTCTCCGGGACGGTTGGCACCGATCCGGTCAGCGGCCAGCTTGCGGGCAACAGCATCCAGGACCAGACGCGCCAGGCTCTTGCAAACTGCGAGGCCATCCTTGAAGCAGCGGGGGCAGGGCTGGGAGACGTCGTTGAGGTCGGCGTGCTGCTCAGTGCTCCCTCGGACTTCGCGGGATTGAATGAGGAGTACGCGCGGTGGTTCCCGCACGACCCTCCGACACGCTACGTCGCCAAGCTCGGCGTCGACCTTCCGGGAATACTCGTTTCGATCCGGATGACTGCCTTCACCGGCTGAGAACCCCCGGCTGAGTCCCATGGCCACCTCGCCACCCGGACCTCACACGAGTTAGGTATGCTGAACCCAAAGCGAGGAGATCGGCATGGTGAAACGAAAAGCTACCGCACTGGATGTGGCACGACGGGCAGGCGTGTCCCGCAGTGCAGTATCACTGGTGCTCAACGGCAGGGCAAACGGCAACGTCACCGCAGAACGCCAGGAGCGCGTCCTCCGCGCCGCGGCCGAGCTTGATTACACGCCCAACTCCGTTGCCCTCAGCCTGCGCAACCAGCAGACATCAACGATCGGCATCATTACGGATGACATCGTCACCAGCCCCTTCGCCGGCCGGCTGATCAGCGGCGCCTCACGCACGGCCCTGGCCCGCGGGTACATGGTCCTGGTGGTCGACTCAGAACACGACACGTCCCGCGAGAGCGCCGCGGCACAGCAACTCGTGCACCGGCAGGTAGACGGGATCATGTACGCCACCGGCAGCCTGCGCGAAATTGCCGCCCCGCCGGCGATGCTCACCTTGCCCGCCATTTTGGCCAATTGCACCGATACCGGCTCCAGGCTCCAGTCGGTCATACCGGCAGAGGTCGACGGCGGGCGCGCCGCGGCACAGCTGCTGATCAGCCTGGGCCACCGCCGCATCACCCTGTTGACCGGAACCCTCAGCTCACCTGCCGCCCCGCAGCGCGAACAGGGATACCGCGAGGCCATGGAAGAGGCGGGGCTGGGCAGTAAACAGCAGCACGTCCATGCGACCGGATGGGACATCGATGAAGGCTACCGGGCCGCTTCCGCTGTGCTGGGCGGAAGAGACCGTCCGACGGCAATCATTTGTTCCAACGACAGGGTTGCCACCGGTGTTTTGCTGTATGCAGCCAGCGCGGGACTGCGCGTACCCCAGGATCTCTCCGTGGTGGGCTACGACGACCAGCAGAACCTTGCCGCCAACCTTGTTCCCGCCCTGACCACCGTGGCACTTCCGCACGCCGAAATCGGAGCATCGGCCATGTCCATGCTGCTGGATGCGGTGGAAGGACAAACCCCGGCAGCGGGGAACCCGGAAGCAGGACCCCTCTACATGCCCTGCCGGATCATCCCGCGGGCATCAACCGCAGCGGTTCCGGCCCGCTGACCAGAGGACCTTCAGCCGCTGCGGTTTCTAAACCTCAGAACATGGCCTGACGAACAATCGCACCATCTACTTGACACGTGTTAGGTCGCGTATCTACTCTGCTTAACACGTGTTAGGAGGAGCCGACAATGACGTCTGAAAAGACACCGGGGCAACCAGCCCCCTCGCATGCCCCGCAGTCCGGCAGCGCAGTATCACAACTCACGCGGCGTTCCATGCTCGGCCTTACGGGACTTGCTGTAGCGGGAGCCACCGTGGGAGCCTGGCCTCGACTGACAGGCACAGACATTCCGGGCCGTGGCAGCAAGGCCCTGAGCATCGCCATCCTTGGAACGGCAGCCGATGCGGCCGCCCGGCAGGGCCTGGTTCACGCCTTCACCGCCGCCCACCCTGATATTCCAGTCCAGGTGCAGGCCATCCAGGGCGCCGACTGGAAGGACTTCTTTTCCAAAATCCTCACCATGGTGGCCGCCGGAACACCGCCGGACGTCGTCTACGTGGCTACCGAGGGCGCCCAGCTGTTCGCCGACAAGCTCGCCGAGCCGCTGGATGACTATGTCCGCCGGGACGCCGCCGACATGAGCGACTACTTCGATGACGTTCATCCGAGCCTGCTGGAAGCCTTCATGTACCAAGGCAGCCTGTACCAGCTTCCGCTGGACTGGAACGGGGCGAACATGTATCTGAATACCACCACCTTCGCCCAGGCAGGGCTTGACCGGCCCAAGGACGACTGGACGCAGGACGACTTCAGCGCCACCCTCCGCGCCCTTCGGAAGGCCCGCCCGGCCGACTTCACCCCGTATTACTGGACCAACCGGCTTTTCGGCGGGGTTGTGCCCTGGCTGTACGCCAACGACACCAGCTTTCTCACCGAAACCAAGGCTTCCGGCGGGGATTGGATGTGGGACCGTTTTTACCCGAACGACCCCGCCCGCGCCACGCGTGGCGGCGGCTATCAATGGCTGGCCCCCAACGCGGAAGACGGGCGGGTTATCGAGACCTTCGACTACCTGCGCGAACTGGTTGCCGAAGGACTTGGCGTCCGTCCTGAATCAGGCGGCGGCAACGCCCTGGTCGGCTTGTTCGGCAACAACCGCATCGGCACCACGCCGGCCGGCGGCTACTGGGCGCAGGGCCTGCACGACGCCGGTATGACCGCCGACCAGTTCGATGTGCAGTTCTTCCCCCGCTGGCGGACGCAGCGGCACCAGTTCGGCGCAGCCGGCTACGCCATAATGCGCACGGCGAAGGACAAGGACGCAGCGTGGGAATGGGTGAAGTTCTGCTCCAGCCGGGAAGCGATGCAGTTGGCCATTCCCAAGCCGAACACCACTCCGACCCGCCGTTCAATGGTCAACGAGTCCTTTTACGGGGCCACCGGGCCCCGGCATTGGAAAGTGTTCTACGACACCCTCGACCGGTTCCCCACCTCCGGCCCCATCCCCGCGCCGCCCCAGCAGGCCGCCGTCGAAACTGCGCTGATGAAAAATGTTTCCACCGCTGTCAGCGGCAGCTCCGCTGATGTGCGGGCCGCGATGGGCACCCTGCAGCGTGATCTCGAACTGGCTCTGAGGAGGAACCCGTGACCACCACTTCCACCGCTCCGCGCCAGACCGCAAAACCGCCGGCCGCGCGCCGCTCGTTCGTCGAGCGATGGCTGGCCATGATTTTCCTTGCCCCCACGCTGCTGGGGATGGCCCTGTTCACCTTCCTGCCGATCGTCGGCTCGCTGGTCCTGGCCTTCTTCCGCTGGGACATCATTTCGGCACCACAGTTTGTCGGTTTCGCCAACTTCGCCTCGCTGGCAGAGGACCCCACCGTCCGCGTGTCCTTCCTGAACACCATCATGTTCGTCATCGTCGCGGTGATCCTCCAACTGGGCATCGCCCTGGGCCTGGCTTCCATGCTGCAGGGCAGGATGCCGTCCTGGCTGAGGGTGTTCCTCCGTTCCACCTTCTTCTTTCCCCTGGTCCTCTCCGCCGCATCGGTGTCCATCTTCATGCGGTACATGTTCAACGAACAGTTTGGCGTGGTGAACTGGCTCCTGTCCCTGATCGGCATTCCCGCTGTGCCATGGCTGACCAGTCCCGTGGCATCAGCAGCCGTGGTGGTTCTGGTCTATGTGTGGCAGAACTTCGGGTTCTCGTTTCTGCTCTTCCTCGGCGCCCTGACGAACATTCCCAAGGAACTGCACGAGGCAGCGAACCTGGACGGTGCCACAGGCTGGAAACAGTTCAGCAATGTCACCCTTCCGCTGATCAGTCCCACGGTGCTCGTCGCCTCGGTCATGGCCATCATCAGTGCCCTGCAGGTCTTCGACCAGCCCTACGTCCTGACCAACGGCGGCCCCGGGGATTCCACCCGCACTGCCGTCATGGTGATCTTTGAATCCGCATTCCAGCAACTGGAGTTCGGCGAAGCCTCGGCCATCGGCCTGGTCCTCACCGTGCTGATCCTTGCCGTCACCGCCCTGCAGTTCCGCCTCAGCCGCCGCTTCGTCTTCTACCAGTGAGGTCCCTCATGTCCAGCCAGACCCTGCACACCGGGACCGACAAGGATTCCGGTTCCACTACCGGCACGCCGGCCACCCTCAGGCGCTCCCGCAAGCGCGGCCTGCCCGCTGCCGGAACCGTGGGCCGGTACACCGCTTTGGCCGTGGCGGCCGCGCTGACCCTCGGCCCGGTCCTGTGGACGCTGTCCACGTCGCTGCGGGCGCCGTCGGAATCATTCAACCTGCCCCCGTCCTTCCTGCCCATCAATCCTGACTTCACCGCTTACCAGGAGGTGTTCAGGCAGATCAACGTTGGCCTCCTGGTCCTGAACAGCGCCCTGGTGACCGGGCTGATCGCGCTTGGCCAGATGGCCTCGGCCACCCTGGCCGGCTACGCGTTCGCACGCCTGGACTTCCGCGGCAAGAAGGCCATCTTTTCGTTGGTGCTGGCCACCATGATGGTCCCGGTGCAGGTCACCATCGTCCCGGTGTTCATGCTCATCCGTGGGATGGGCCTGTCCGATACGCTGCTGGCCCTGATCCTGCCGGCCATTCCCACCGCCTTCGGCACTTTCCTGATGCGCCAATACTTCCTGGGCCTGCCCAATGATTTCGCGGAAGCGGCCGCCCTTGATGGTGCCGGGCCGTGGCGGATCTTCCGTTCCGTTTACGCTCCGTTGGCGGTCCCGGGCATGGCCATCGTCGGGATCCTTGCCTTCAACTTCCACTGGAACGAGTTCTTCCGGCCACTGATCCTCACCATCAGCGAGCAGAACTTCACGCTTCCCCTCGGCCTGGTCACGCTCCAGGGCAACCTCGGCACCGGGAGCATATCGGTGGTCCTCGCCGGCGTAATCCTGTCCATGCTGCCCGCACTGGTCGTCTTTATCTTCGGCCAACGCACCCTGCGCGAAGGCCTCACGGCCGGCGCGAACAAATAGCACACACTTTCGAAAGGAACCCCATGGATACACTCACCCCGATCAGCACGACCACCACAGACTCCTACCGCCCGGCCCTGCACTACACCGCAAAAGACACCTGGCTCAATGACCCCAACGGCCTGATTTTTCACGACGGCGTCTATCACCTCTACTACCAGAACAACCCGCTGGGAAACGTGTGGGGCAACATGTCCTGGGGCCACGCCACCTCTACCGACCTGCTGGCCTGGACCGAACACCCCGTCGCCATCGCCTGCGACGAGAACGAAGACATCTTTTCCGGCAGCATCGTCTATGACCGTCAGAACACCAGCGGATTCGGCAACGGGTCCGTTGCCCCGCTCGTGGCGATCTACACCAGCGCCTACAAACCGGGCTCCATGCATGAGGGCGTCCAGGCCCAGTCCTTGGCCTACAGCCTGGACGGGGGCTACACCTGGACAAAACACACAGGCAACCCCGTCCTGAACCGCGGGTCCGCCGAGTTCCGTGATCCCAAAGTCATCCGGTACGACGGCGACGCAGGCAGCTACTGGGTGATGGTCGCCGTCGAAGCCAAAGACTTCCAGGTGGTCCTCTACAAATCCGACGACCTGAAGAACTGGGAACTGCTGAGCACTTTCGGTCCCGCAAACGCCACCGGCGGCGTCTGGGAATGCCCGGACCTCTTCCCCCTCCCCGTGGACGGTGACCCGGCCAACCTCAGGTGGGTCCTTACCGTCAACCTCAACCCCGGCGGGCCCAACAACGGCTCAGCCGGCCAATACTTCATCGGAGACTTCGACGGAACCACCTTCACCTCCGCCAGCACCATCACCGAAGGCCTCCAGGACGCTGACCGGCTTGGCGAATACCGGTGGCTGGACTGGGGCCGGGACTACTACGCCGCCGTCTCCTTCAGCGACGCCCCGGACAACCGCCGCCTCATGATCGCCTGGATGAACAACTGGGACTACGCCAACCACATCCCCACTACACCCTGGCGCAGCCCGATGAGCCTCGCCCGCGAAATCTCACTCCAGGCCAGCGATGGAAAACTGTGCCTGGTCCAGCAACCCGCGGGTGACCTGGCTGCCCTGGCCCAGCCGGAGTCTTTCCGCCTTTCCGAAACCACCATCCACGACGGCGTGCAGGTTCTGGCCGGCGCGGCCGGCACCGTCCAGCGCATTGACGCCAGCTTCACGCCGGGAAGTGCAGAGGAATTCGGGCTCATCCTGCGCGGGGACGGCACGAAGGGAACCCGTGTGGGCATCCGGCCCGGCCAGGCCCAACTGTTCGTGGACCGGCGGGAATCCGGAAAGACAGACTTCCACGCATCCTTCCTCTCCATCGACACCGCTCCTGCCCTGCCGCAGGACGGGTCCTACGACCTCACCATCTACGTGGACCGCTGCTCCGTTGAAGTCTTTGCCCAAGGCGGCCAGGTCACCATGACCGAACTGATCTTCCCGGCCGAGACCAGCACCGACCTCGCCGTTTACGCCGTCGGCGGCGGGGCAACCATCAACAGCCTTAAGGTCACGCAGCTCGCGTAGGGCGGCACCCACAGCAAGGAAACAACAAACATGCACAACAACGGCAAGCCGCACCCTCCGCGGCAGGTGCTGGACGTCGTCGTTATCGGGGAAGCACTCGTCGACGTCGTCATCACGCCAGAGGGCACCAACGAACACCCCGGCGGGTCGCCGGCGAATGTCGCCTACGGCCTGGCCCGGTTGGGAGTCAACACCGGGCTGCTAACTTCCATGGGCGCTGACCGCCGCGGTGATGCACTCGAGGAGCACCTCACCGGCGCCGGGGTGACGCTCTTGCCCGGCCCCCGCTCCCAGAAGAGAACGTCGACGGCAACTGCCACCATCGCCGGCGACGGCTCGGCGGGCTACGCCTTCGACATCACCTGGGATGTGAAAGCGCCGGACCTTGCTCTCACCCCACCCAAGGTCCTCCACACCGGTTCGATCGCAAGTTTCCTGCCACCGGGCGCAGGTGGAGTCAAGGCCATCCTCCAGGAGCTCCGCAGCCAGTGCATCATCACCTACGACCCCAACATCAGGCCAGCCCTGCTCGGAAGCCATGCCGAAGCACGGCGCACGTTCGAGGAACTGGTGCACCTCACCGCCGTCGTCAAACTCAGCGATGAGGACGCCGGATGGCTGTACCCGGAAAAGGGCCTCGAGGAAACCGCGACGCACATCCTGGGCCTGGGGGCGGACCTGGCCGTCATCACCACGGGTCCATCAGGTTCATTGCTCGCCACACCCGCCGCGTCCCTTACCGTCGCTGCAGTAAAGACGTCCGTTGTTGACACCATCGGCGCCGGTGACTCATACATGGCGGCCCTGATCCTGGGACTCCTCACCCGTGGTGCCGGGGGCCTGGCGCCTGCAGTCCTTGACCAGCTGGGATGCATGGCGGCCGCTGCGGCCGCGATCACCGTATCCCGGGCCGGCGCCCGGCTTCCAACTGAAGATGAACTTCGCGCCAGCCTCCAGCATCAGCCCCAGCTGCAGTCCCACCCGTAGCACCCGACCTCCCCGCGAAACGCCATGGGACAGGGGCGCGGCACTGACCCCATAACCAAGAAAAATACCCCTTGACAGTGCGAGAGTAACGCGCGTAACCTCTATCACACGCACTAGTAACGCGCGTTACTCTCAAGAAACATCACCACGATCTCCGGAGCATTCAATGGCGAAGACCACCACCTCAAATCATGCTGCGGCTGCGCGGCAGCGGGGTGTCACCATGAATGATGTGGCCAAGCACGCCGGCGTTTCCCGGACTGCCGTCTCGTTCGTGTTGAGCAACCGCGAAAATGCCAGCATCTCCGAGGAAACCCGCTCCCGGATCATCGAAGCTGTTCAGGCGCTGGGCTACCGCCCGAATGCCGGAGCACGGGCACTGGCATCGCAGCGAAGTGATTGGTACGGGATTGTCACCGAGATCGTGACGGCCCCATTCGCCGTCGACATCATCAAGGGTGCACAAGACCAAGCCTGGCTCGACCGCAAGTTCCTGCTCATCGCGCCCTCCGACCAGGCCGATGCCGTGGGACCCAACCAGGGCCTGGAAGATGCCGCAACCGAAAAGCTGCTGGAGCAGCGGGTGGAAGGACTTCTGTACGCAGCAACTTTTCACCGCGGCGTCCACGTTCCGGAGAGCGCCAATGAAGTACCCACCGTCTTGATCAACTGCTTCGACGCGGATGGAAAGCTGCCCTCGATCGTCCCTGACGAGCGTGCGGGCGGACGCGTCGCCGTCGAACGTTTGCTCCGGGCCGGTCACCGCAGGATCGGAGTCATTAACCTGGATCCGGACATTCCCGCAGCAATCGGGCGTTTGGCGGGTGCACGCGAAGCACTCGCCGAAGCCGGACTCGAGCTGGATCCCGAGCTCGTGGTCCCCGGATACGCAACGGCGGACGGCGGGTATGAGGCCGCGTGCCGCATCCTGGACCGCTACCCACAGGAGGACAGGCCAAGCGCGCTGTTCTGCCTCAACGACCGCATGGCGATGGGCGCTTACGACGCTATCAAGGAACGGGGCCTGACCATCCCCGGAGACATCGCCGTGATCGGCTTCGACAACCAGGAACTGATTGCGGCCTACCTCAGGCCCAAGCTGACCACGGTTGCGTTGCCGTTTGAAAAAATGGGCGCCCTGGGAGTCCAGACGCTCGCAGCCCTTACAGCAGGACAGCCGATAATTGCCGACCAGCAATTAGTCGGCTGTCCGCTGCTAGAACGCTCTTCGGTCTGACCGCGAAATCACTTTCGAAGAGCAACCCCTCCCCCACCCCTTCACCTTGCAGATGAAGATAGGAAAGAGACAACCATCATGACACAACCCCGATTCCTGAGGGCTGCCCGCATCACGGCGGCCGGCCTGGCGGCAGGCGCACTGCTGCTGACCGGCTGTGCAGCCAGCGGCAACAAGGCTGCCGGCACCGATGCCGCGGCGAACGCCAGCGCCTTCCTCACCATTCCGCGTGAGGACATGGGCACGTTCGTGCAGAACTTCAACCCGTTCGCCCCCACCGTCAACCCAATGGTCCAGCAGTCCATCTACGAATCGCTGCTGATCTTCAACCCGGCCAAGGGTGACACGGTGCCGTGGCTGGCCACTGAATGGGAGGCCGCCGACGACGGCAAGTCGATCACCTTCACCCTGCGCGACGGCGTTAAGTGGTCCGACGGCCAGCCCTTCGTGGCCGAGGACGTCGCTTACACCTTCGAGCTCCAGAAAAAGATCAAGGGCGGCTTCGAGTACCTTGACACCGTGAGCGCCGAAGGCAATAAGGTCACGTTCACCTTCAACAAGCCCTGGTCGCCGGCCCTTTACGATGTCGGGCACCTCACCATCCTGCCCAAGCACGTATGGTCCGCCCTTGCCGATCCGGAGAAGGACGCCAATGCCAAGCCCGTCGGCACAGGCCCTTACACCGAGGTTGACAGTTTCCAGGCCCAGTCGTTTGTGCTCAAGAAGAACCCCAACTACTGGCAGCCCGAAAAGCAAAAGATTGCCGGTATCAAGATGCTCGCTTTTGCGGGGAACGACGGCGCCAACCTCGCCGCCGCGAACGGCGACGTGGACTGGGCCCCGCAGTACATCCCGAACATCGAAAAGACGTTCGTTTCCAAGGACAAGGAACACCGCCACTACTGGTTCCCGGCCACCGGCGCCATGATCAACTGGCAGCTCAACACCACCAAGGCCCCCTTCAATGATGTTGATGTCCGTAAGGCCCTGAGCATGGCCGTGGACCGGGAGCAGGTCACCACGATCGGCATGGGCGGTTACGCCGAGCCTGCAGACTGCACCGGATTGTCCGGTAACTACGAGACCTGGAAGAACAACGAGGTCAAGGAGAACTGCACCTGGACCAAACTGGACGTCCAGAAGGCCAATGAGCTGCTGGACAAGGCGGGCTACCCGAAGGGTGCCGACGGCAAGCGGACGCTCAAGGACGGCAAGCCGTTCGAATTCAAGATCTCTGTGGGAGCGTCTTCTTCCGACTGGCTGTCCGTGGCTAATGTGATCGCGCAGAACCTGGCAGAAGTCGGCGTCACGGCAAAGGTGGAGTCACCGGACTGGGCTGCCGTGGTTGCCGGCTACGAGACGGGCGACTTCGACTCCGGCATCGTCTGGAGCGCCAACGATCCCAGCCCGTACAAGTACTTCAACGCCGCCATGGGCACTGCGACGGTCAAGCCCGTGGGCACCAAGACGTTCGACAACTACCACCGCTTCGGCGACACCACCGCCGACGCCCTGCTGGCGGAGTTCGCTGCCGAGGCCGACGAGTCCAAACAGAAGGACATCGCCAACAAGCTGCAGGAAGAATACGACGACGCCGCACCGCTGGTGCCGCTGTTCTCCGGTCCGGAGTGGGGCGCGTTCAATGACACCCGCTTCACCGGCTGGCCCACCGAGGACAACCCTTACGCAACCCTTTCAGTCCGCTCACCTTCTACGGTACTGGTGCTGACCACGCTGGAACCGCGCAAATAACACCCCACCGCCTCCCTGGCCTCGCTTCGCTTCGGCCAGG
>NZ_JARHXQ010000310.1:0-8556 GCF_029222765.1 Arthrobacter sp. Cr_A7
GTGTTCGCGCGCCTTACTCGTCGTGGCCCTGGTCCCCGCTCATCTGGTCCTCGGCCGGCGGCGTCTCTCCGGGAGGCACTCCCCCGCCGGGCTCCAGGCCCGTGATGTTGCCTTCGGCGGGATCGGGGTTCGGGGTGCGGGCCGAATTCTCGCCTCCGCCGGTGCCGGTGCCCGTGTGGCCTGCCCGCGGTTCCTTGCCCGGCTGATCAGGGTTCGCGGGATCATTTTCCGGATGGTAGCTGCTCATCATGCGTGTCCTTTCCTGCCCGGCCGTGGTTCTTTGCCCCAGCTCTGGACTAATTGTAAGCATGCTGATAATTCTGGAAGGGAAGAGCGGGGCGGCCGCTGGGGCGCCCGGCATACGATGTCAGGAGGAGCAGTCATGGGAATCGGCGACAGCATCGGCAAGGCAGCAGAGAACGCCATGGAGGATCTGGCGGGAACATCCAAGCCCACGGAAAAGCTGAATGTTCCCGACCCCACGGACCCCAACGACGACGTGGAGGTCCACTCCTCCATCAGCGAAGGCTCCAACGCCATGGAGGCCGAAAAACAGAAAGCCCCGGGGCTCAAGACCGGCGCCGCACCCGGGCCGGTTTCCGAAAGTCCCTTTGGCGGGGATATAGACGAAACCAACAATGACAGGGCGGAAGCAGGGCGCGGAACGGGCGACGACGGCCTGGCAGGCGATGCGTCTGCGCCTATCGGCGGGACGGGGGCGGCAGGCAGCGGAGGTCCCAGTGGCGTAAAGGGCGGACTGCCGGACAGCAACCCGGACGAGCTGCGGGCCGACCCGACGGAAGGCGACCAGGACCCGTCCACCAGCACCGGCCGGGGTTAGAACCAGGCACGCACGGCGGATCAGGCGGTTGGCCCCGGCGGCCACCCGCCTTTTTCCGTGAGGACCTCCTTGAGCAGGTCCGCGCGGTCGGTGACGATCCCGTCGACGCCCATCTCCAGGAGGCGGCGCATCTCGGCGGGGTTGTTGATGGTCCAGACGTGGACCACCAGCCCCAGGGCATGCGCGCGCCGGACGGAGCCCGGCGTCACCACCCTGATGATCCCCCGGCGTACCGGAACCTGCAGCGCCTGCACGTCGCGCAGGATCCGGCGCATCAGCCACCGGAACACCGGGCCGGGAAGCACCGGGCCCAGCAGGGTGAAGAGGCCGCTGGACACAACGCCGGCAGAGGCGGCCACCGGACGGCTGAGCAGCTTCAGCACCGCCCGCCGTCGCCGGTCCGAGAAGCTTGTCACCAGCACCCGGTCATGCACGTGGTGGCGTTCGATGGCGGCCGCGGTGCTCTGCACCGAGTTCCAGTCCTTGACGTCCAGGTTGAGCCGGACGTCGGGCAGCCCGGCGATCAGCCCGTCGAAAGTAGGGATCGGTTCGCGGCCGCCGATCCGGAACTTCGCGACCTCAGCGGCGGGAAGATCTGAAACCTTGCCCCTGCCGTCGGTGACCCGGTCCAGGGTGTCGTCGTGGAAGAGGAGCAGCACGCCGTCGGAGGTGGTGTGTACGTCAGTTTCCACGTACCGGTAGCCAAGGCTTGCGGCGGCACGGAACGCAGCCATGGAATTCTCCAGGCCGTCCACGGAAAAGCCGCGGTGCGCCATCGCAATAGGCGTCTGGTTCCCGGCGGCGTCCGGGTTGGCGAAGAACGGCAGGGTCACAGTGCGAGCGTACCTGAGCGCCCTGCCGGCAGCAGTTCGCCCCAAGCACGGCGCCGGCGCCTGTTCCCGCTAGTCCTCGTGGGGCAGGATTTCGATGCCGTCGCCGCAGTGCAGCAGCGTGCGCCCGCGGCCGCCGTCGAGATTGATCCACACCACCGTGTTGTCAGGGGTGATGGCGTCCACCAGGCCGCCGGTCTCGAACCCCGGCGAGAGCAGGACGCGGACGCGGTCACCCTGCCGGAGCTTTTTCCAGTGCGGAGCGGGCGTCGCCCTGCGCAGCGGTGCTTCGGCGGTTTCGTGCTTGACGTTCTTTGCCATCTTTACCCCTTAGTCCAGCAGGAGAGGAGTCTGCTCTCCGGGCTCCACGCTACGGAGCCAAGATGAACGCCAGGTGAGCGCCAGCTGAGAATACGACGGCGGGAATCAGGCCTGCCGTGCACCCAGCGAAGCGAGCCGCGCCTCCAGGACCTGGGCCACGCCGTCGTCGTCAAAATGCGGTGCCCGCTGCCCGGCAGCCTCGATAGCCTCCGGGTGCCCGCTGGCCATGGCATAGCCGTGGCCGGCCCAGCGGAGCATTTCGATGTCGTTCGGCATGTCGCCGAACGCCACCACCTCGGAAGCGTCGATGCCCAGCGCCCGCGCGTACTCGGCCAGCGTGACCGCCTTGTTGACGCCGGGCAAGGACAGTTCGAGCATCGGGACGCCCGGGGAGGAGTGTGTGGCGGCGGCAAGATGCGCGACGGCGGGGCGCACCTCCGCGAGGAAATCGTCCGGCGTACCCTCGCGCACGATGGCGAGGAACTTCACTACGGAATCATCGGCAACAAGGGTCTCGGCGAGCGGCGCGGGGGTGAACTCGGACAGCAGCTCACTGGATTCGTTCTCGATGAAGCCGGGCTCGAGGTGGAAACCGGTCAGCGTTTCTGCCGCGAACAGGGCGGCAGGGCGCAGCTGCTTGATGATGCGGCGCAGTTCCAGGACGGCGTCGAGGGCGAGGGTGCGGGCGGAGACCAGCCGGTCGGCTTCGAGGTCCCAGACCACGGCGCCGTTGGAGCAGATCACGCGACCGGTGTGCCCCAGCTGGTCCTGCAGCGGGTGCAGCCAGCGCGGCGGACGGCCGGTCACAAAAACGAGTTCGACGCCGGCGTCCCGGCAGGCGTGGAAGGCGCGGACGGTGCGGTCACTGATTTTTCCGTCGTGTCCGAGGATCGTTCCGTCAATGTCGCTCGCTACCAACCGCATCCTGCCAGTCTACGTGGGATGCCGGGAGGGGTTCCCTTTCGCCGGGAGGGGGTCAATTGTCGGCGGCCGGCGCTACACTGAATGAATCGAACATATTTTCGAATAAGGGTGTGTTGTGGGCGTTATTGTCGGTCCCCGCGTGATAGATGCGGGCGCCTCGTTGTTCTCGGTGCTGGTCTCTCCGGTCGCAGTGGCGGCGGGCTTTCCTTCGCCCGCGCAGGATTACTTCGACGGCCGGATCGACCTGAACGCGCACCTGATCAAGGACATCACCAGCACGTTCGTGGTGCGGGTGACCGGGGACTCCATGGAAGGCGCCGGGATCAGCCACGGTGACGAGCTGATCGTCAACCGGGCCCTTGAGCCCAGGGACGGTTCCGTGGTGATTGCCGTGCTGGACGGCGAGCTGACCGTCAAGCGCCTGCGAATCACCCCAACCGGCGTGGTGCTCCAGGCGGAGAATCCGAAGTACCCGGACATCAAGGTCCCTGCCCTGTCCGAGCTCACCATCTGGGGCGTGGCCACGAGGTGCCTCCATCATGTGTGAAGGGTATGCGCCCGTTCGGCATGCCGGAGCAGGGCAATGACTAAGCCCGTCCTGATGCGCCGGATGCCGCAGATCGCCCATGTTGACGTGAACTGCTTCTACGCCTCGGCCGAGCGGGCGTTCGACCCCTCCCTGGAGGGCCGGCCGCTGGTGGTGCTGTCCAACAATGATGGATGCGCGGTGACGCGGTCCCCCGAGGCGAAGGCACTCGGCATCGCGACCGGCGAGCCCTGGTTCAAGCTCGCGCCGCGCGCCAAGGAGTGGGGGCTGGTGGCCAAATCGAGCAATTACGAGCTCTACGGGGACATCAGCGCCCGGGTCATGGAGCTGCTCGGCAGGCACTCCGCGTGGATGGAGGTCTACAGCATTGACGAGGCCTTCCTGGGCGTCAAAGGCGACCCGGACCAGCTGCTGACCCTTGGCCGGAATATCAAGGACGCCGTCCGCCGCCACGTCGGCGTGCCGGTGTGTGTGGGGATTGCCCCTACCAAGACGCTGGCCAAGCTGTGCAACAAGTGGGCCAAGAACAACGCGGCGTTCGGCGGGGTATGCCACTGGGACAGTGTCCCCTGGCCGCAGCGGGAGTCCCTGATGGAGCGGCTGTCCGTGGACGAGATCTGGGGCATCGCCGGCAGGCTCACCCGGCGCCTGAACGTGATGGGCATCTTCACGGTCCTGGACCTGGTCCGCGCCGATCCCGTGGTGATCCGGGACAAGTTCTCCGTGGTCCTGATGCGCACGGTCCTGGAGCTGCGGGGCACTCCCTGCATTCCCATGGAGGAAGAGCGCATCGGCCGGGACCAGCTGATCTTCTCCCGCTCCTTCGCCAAGCCGGTCACCACCGCAGCGGGACTGCGGCAGGTGCTGGGCATCTACGGCCAGCAGGCCAGTGCCAGGCTCTCGAAACACGGGCTGCAGGCAAAGGTCCTCACAGCGTTCGCCGCCACATCTCCTTTCCGCCAGCAGGAGCAGGCTTATCCGTCCGTCTGCGTTTCCCTCCCGATGCCGACGGCGGATCCGCTCCTGCTGACCCGGGCCGCGCATGCGCTGCTGCCCAACATCCGCGACGGCCTGCAGTACGCCAAAGCGGGGATCATGCTCACCGACCTGCGGCCCACCGGCAACCAGTCGCCGCTGGAACCGTTTGAGAACCGGCATGAAGAACGGGCCATCGGCCCGCTCCTCGAAGACGTGAGCCGGCGCTTTGGCCGCGGCTCCATCGGGCTGGGGCAGGCCGGCATCAAGACCGGGTTGGACTGGACCATGAAGCGCGACATGCAGTCACCGCGGTACACCACCCACTGGGACGAGCTCCCCCTGGTCAAAGCCGCCTGATCCGCGGTGCCGTAGCAGTGGAGGAACTACAGTGGCTCCTTCACCGGTCCGCCCAGCCGGATGGCGGCGGCGCATCGAGGAACGTGGTCACAACCTCGCGCACCAGGTCGGTCCGTGCGAGCCCGAAGAAGTGCGTGGTGCCGGGGAACACCGCGAGCTGCGACGCGGGCACACCCTCGAAGTCGCCGTTCACGTCTCCTCCGCGCAGTTGGAGGAATTTCACTGCGTGGTCGAGCTTGACCATGTCGCAGTCGCCCACCGTGAAGAGCGTCGGCGCCTGGATTCCGCGGATGTCGTCGTCGCTCCAGCCAGGCTCGCCCTCGCCGTAGTGTGCCAGCTTGTCCAGCAGGCCCTGCAGGTGCTCGCGGTCCGGATGCGGAGACACGGCAAGGTAGCGTTCCTCCATTGGAGTTCCCGCGATCATGTCCACCGTCATCTCCGCCACAGCTTCGGAGTTGCCGCCGCGGTCGCCCTCCGGCCGGAACGATACCGACGACACGATGAGCTTGCGCACAAGTTCCGGGTGCTTGATCGCGAGGTGCAGCGCCACCGCACCTCCGACGCTGAATCCGAAGACATCGACCTTGCCGACGGCGAGGTGCTCGAGAAGCCCGATGACATCGGAGGCCAGGTGGTGCGTGGCCAGTGGCCGGTCAATGTCGTTGGTGTGCCCGTGCCCCTGGAAGTCGGCGGCGATCACCAGGCGCCCGGCCGACAGGGCCGGGATCAGTGCGCCGAACTGCTGCTCAATGTCGAACAGCCCGCCGTGCAGGAGCAGCAGCGGGGTGCCGCCGTCGCCATGCAGCTCGTAATACATCCGGAGCCCGTTGACCGGCGCGTAACCGGTTGCGGGCTGGGCTGGCGTTGTATCGGTCATCTTCGAACCTCCTCGGGGCCCTGCGCCTGGTCGTGCAATCCTTGCACCGTGTGCACGCGCCCACCAGTGCTGATTCCTCAGGCGGACGGGGCCCCCGGCGCGTGCGGCCCGTCGAACATTGCGCTGTTGCTGGCCTGCGGCACGATGACGTGGACGGCGTTCCGCTGGATGGTGAAGTCCGTGGGCGTGACGGCCGCGATTTCGCCGTCGAGGTTCACGGGCATGGGCGGCTCGGTGACCAGGCGGACCCGCCGCGTGGTGAGGTGGTACACCCGGTCGTGTTCAATAAAGCTTCCGTTCCTGAGCAGGCGTGCGATCTTTACATGCTCACGGAACGGCGCTGCGAGGATTGCGTAGATGTCAAGGATGTGGTCGTCGATTCCCGCCGTCGGCGAGACCGTGTTGCCGCCGCCGTAATGCCTGCCGTTGCCGACGGCCACTTGCAGCAGGCCCTCGAGCTGCATCGGCTCGTGGTCCTCCTCCGGGAACTCAAGACGGGCGGAGAACGGTTCGTGCCGGGTATACGAACGCAGGGTGGCAATGCCGTACGCCAGCGGCCCGAGACGCCGCTTCAGGCCAGGGGTGAGAGCCTTGGTAACCCGCACGGACAGGCCGGCGGAAGCGACGTTGAGGAAGGGCTGCCCATTTGCCCTGCCGAGGTCGATGTCCACCACCTTCCCGCCTGCCACCGCAGCACATGCCTCGGCCAGATTGTTCGGGATCTCCAGCGTGCGTGCGAGGTCGTTGGCGGTGCCCAGCGGAAGAACACCCAGCACGACGCCGGTGCCGGCAACCCTGCCGGCGGCGTAGGAAACCGTCCCGTCACCGCCGCCCACCACCACCAGGTCATGACCGTCCGCAACCACCCGGTCGAGCGTCCCGGCCAGTTCGGCCCCCGAGTGGATGTGGTGCACGGCGGAGACCGGCACGCCCGCTTTTTGCAGGGCATGCACCGCCAGCTCCCTGGCAGCCGCCCCCCGGCGTGATCCGGCGTTGATCACCACGGCAGCAGAGCGGGCCTCTCGGGCAACCTTCATGTGGGCAATGGTAGGTGGATTACCTTGGGAAGTCCCTGCGGGACGGCCAGCAGCGGGGCGGTTTCCCCGGAACCGGCCATAACCAGCACTGACGGGCATCCTTTCGCAGGTTTCGCAAAGGGATGCCCGTCAGGACTGGCAGCGCGTCCGGGGTTGGACGATGCCAAGGGTGGGTAAGGCTACGGGTTGGAAACGGGTGCTGACACCAGCTGGGGCGCAGCTGGAGCATCCGGCCCGCTGACATCCGCAGCCGGGTGGGCGGGTGCGGCGTGTTCGGCCAGGACACCCGTCTGGTGCCTGATTTTCAGGCGGTACAGCAGGGCCCCGCCGCCGGCGACGGTGGCAACGAAGATCACTCCGCCCCACTGCAGGTACCACTCAAACGGGGGCACCGAGTTGTAGATCTCCGGGCGGGGCCAGATGAGGTTCAGGGTCATGGCGCCGCCCCACAGGACCGCGAGGATGTTCACGGGCAGCCCCCACTTGCCCAGGCTGAAGCCCGGCTCAGTGCCGTCATCCGCGAGCGGCCACTTTTTCTGGAACCGCTTGCGGAGCAGCGGAACGGTGACCAGCAGGTAGGACAGGTAGATCAGGACGATGCTGATGCTGGAAAGGATGGTGAAGATGGCGGGCTGGGAGACGTTGACGATCAGCGGAATGATGGCGATGAGTCCGATGACGATTGCCGCCACCGTGGGCGTCTTCCGCTCCGGGTGCACCTTGCTGAGCTGGCGGCTGAAGGGCAGGTTGTTGTCCCTGGCCATGGCGAACATCATGCGGATGGCGGCGGCGTGAACGGCCAGGGTGCAGACGATCACGGCCACCACGATGCACACCAGGAACGCCTTGCCGAAGGGGCCTCCCAGGACGGAGAGCACGATGTACTGCAGGCCGCCGTCGGCAGCGCCCAGCTTGGGGTCGCTGAGGTCGGGGGCGGCCAGGAGTCCGCCAAGGAGAATCAGGCCGCCGAGGATGAAGGACGCCGTAATGGCACGGAGGATGGCCTTGGGTGCGGTCTTTTTCGGGTCCTTCGTCTCCTCGCCGAGGGAACTGGCCGTGTCAAAGCCATACATCACGTAACCGGAGGCCATGGCCCCGATGAGGAACACCCCGAAGAAGCCAAGGTCGTGGTCCATGCCGTAGCCTTCGGTGCTGAAAAGGACTTCCGGCCCCCGCACCACATGCCAGCCAAGGGCCAGGATGAGGAGCACGGCTGCGGCTAGCTCCACGAAGACGCCGATGCTGTTGATCTTGGTCATCAGCTTCACGCCGAAGGCGTTGATGAGGGTGGAGATGGAGATCATGATGCTGGCGAGCAGCACGCCGTTGAGGGCGAAATCGTAGGTGCCGGTGCCGTCACCGATGATCTGGAAACCGGACCAGATCTGGGGCAGGGTGAGCTGCAGTGCAAGGGCCACGGCTCCGAGCGCCACGATCGAGGAGATGAGCAGCAGCCAGCCCGCCAGCCAGGCGAACGTCCCTGACGAGAGCCGCTTGGCCCAGTTGTACACCGAGCCGGCCACCGGATACCGTCCGGCGAGCTCGGCGAAGCAGAGCGCCACCATGAGCTGGCCGGCGAAGACGAGGGGCCAGGACCACGCGTAGGCGGGGCCGGCCATGGAAAAACCAAAGTAGAAAAGCTGGAACACGCCGGTGAGGATGGAAATGTAGCTGACTCCGGCCGCGAAACTGGCGAATTTGCCGATGCTGCGGTCCAGGGTCTGGGCATAGCCGAACTCGTCCATGCCGCTTGAATCAGTACTCTTGCTGGGTTCGAACATCTGAACTCCTATGTGGAAAAGCACGATGGTGATGACCCATGGCCGCCATTGGACACGGGTTA
Organism: Arthrobacter sp. Cr_A7; assembly: GCF_029222765.1. Classification (NCBI taxonomy): domain Bacteria; kingdom Bacillati; phylum Actinomycetota; class Actinomycetes; order Micrococcales; family Micrococcaceae; genus Arthrobacter; species Arthrobacter sp. Cr_A7. The sequence goes on from NZ_JARHXQ010000310.1 coordinate 8,556, forward strand.
T
>NZ_JARHXQ010000311.1:0-87991 GCF_029222765.1 Arthrobacter sp. Cr_A7
TAAACATCCCGGTGGCGCCGGTCCGGGCTAGGGGGAATCGGTGGGCTGGGAATCCCGGCCGGACTGCTCGGTGCCGACCAGCTGCCGGTTGAGGCCGTCCACGTCAAGGCGGGTGTTCCAGGACGCCCAGTCCTGCGGCCGGACGGAGGGCCGGCCCAGGAGGTAGCCCTGGCCGGCGTCAATCCCGAGTTCGGTGAGGACCTTCAGTTCGCCGACCGTTTCGATGCCTTCCGCAACCAGGGTGGTGCCGATCTGCCGCGTGAAGTCCACCAGGCAGGCAGCCAGGGCACGCTGGATGCCGTCGCTGTCCACCTCGCCGATCACGTCCCGGCCCACTTTGAGGAAATCGGGCCGCAGGTGCACCATGCGGCTCAGGGCGCCGGCGCCCGAATGGGTGTCGTCAACCGCAATCCGCAGGCCCTTGTCCCGGAGGGGAGTGACCGCGGCAATAAACTGCGCGTACTGCTCATCCGCGATGGTTTCGGTCAATTCGAGCACCACGCGGCTGACGGGAAGGTCGATGTGCTCGAACAACTCCGGCAGCCGCGGATCGAGGCATGACGTGGGCGAAATGTTCAGCGACACAAAAAGATGCGGCGGAAGGTCCTTGGCGGCCGCTGCGGCGGATCCCAGTGCCGAGAACTCAAGGTTGGCGCCCAGGCCGACTGCCCTGGCCTCTGCGAACCACAGTTCCGCCGCAGCGCCGTCGTCACTGACAAAGCGTGAGAGTGCTTCCACGCCCACCACGTTTTTCCCCGCCAGCCCGTAAATGGGCTGGAAAGCCGTCATCAGCATCTGGCTTTCAAGCAGGGCGCTGATGCGCGACATGCTGCGGATGGCGTCGATGTGTTCGGCAAGCTTTGGCGGAATGGCGCGGGGCGTCAGGCGCATCTCCCTGGCGCTTTCCAGGGTTTCCACCGTATTGGCTTCGCTGCGCCGCGTTTCCAGCAGGTATTCCAGCAGCGCCCGTTCCGGCACGCCCGGGTTCTCGTCGAGGCTGTTGCTAAGGCGCTGACGGACGGCGGCCCCGGACGGATCGGTATCCGCCAACACCGCGGCAATAATTCCCCATGCCTGTACACGAACCGACATTAGCTACGCCCCCCAGTTGACGAAGTAATGACCCAGTGGCCCATTAATGTTCAATTTCTAAACGCCTTTTAAGGTCAGGTGTTTCTGTTATTCCCTGTTTTCGCGGCGACGAAAACCAGACACCGCACGATGATCGTATATCGGCGTGAACAAAAGCGCAGTACTTTTCGCCCCTAAGGGTTAGCGCTTTCCGCCCGGTCTGCCAGCAGCAAGGGGATCTGTTCAGGCGGGACCGGCCTGCTGAAGTAGTAACCCTGGGCGCTGAGGCAGCCGAGTCCGCGCAAAATCTCTGCCTGCTCCGCTGTTTCCACGCCCTCCCACACGGCCTCCAGCCCGCATGCCCGGACCAGTTGCAGGACGGCAGCCACCAGCTCAGGCTGGCCCGGGTCGGTGCCCAGCCCGCTGATCAGCGATCGGTCCACCTTGACCCGGTCCACGGGAAGCCGGCGGAGGTAACTGATGGAGGAGTACCCGGTCCCGAAGTCATCGATTTCGATGCCCACTCCCAGGCCGCGGAGGCCTCCCAGCGAATAACGGTCCAGCTCGTTGCCTTTCACGATGGCCACTTCCGTCAGTTCCAGGACCACCTGCTCCGGCCGTACGCCGGTTTCCTTTAGGACGTTCCGGACGTCCTCGATGAACTGCAGGCTCTGCAGGTCCGTCGCGGAGATGTTGATGCGGACGGAGAACCGGCTGTCCACCAGGGAGGCGTCGATCCAGTCGCGGAGCTGGTGCACTGCCGTCCGGAGCACCCAGAGCCCCAGTTCGGAGATCAGCCCGGCTTCCTCGGCAAGGGGAATGAACTCATCGGGCATGATGAACCCGCGGGTGGGGTGGTTCCACCGGACCAGCGCCTCCACCCCTTCGATCCGGCCGGTGGCGAGCTCCACCACGGGCTGGTAGTGGAGCATCAGGCCATCGGTCTTGATCGCGGCGCGCAGGTCGTCCACCAGCTGGCTGCGGAGCCTGCGCATCAGCAGGAGCGCCGGCTCGAAACGGTGCAGCCGGTTCTGCCCTTCCGCCTTGGAGGCGTACATGGCGACGTCGGCCTCCATCAGCATGTCCTCCGGGGCCTGGCCGGCACTGCCAACGCTCAGCCCCATGCTGGCGCCGCAGCGCACGCTGCGGCCCGGGATCTCGATGGGCCGCTTGAGGGCCGCCAGGATGCGGTGTCCCACGATGACTGCCTGGTCCGGTGACGCCTCCGGCATAACGATGGCGAATTCGTCCCCGCCCAGGCGGGCGACGACGTCGGTGGTGGAGCGTACCGCGCTGCGGATCCGTTCCCCCACAGTGATGAGGACCTGGTCGCCGGCCGTGTGGCCCATGCTGTCGTTGATGGATTTGAAGGCATCCAAATCCATCAGCAGGATGGCGGGACCCTCGCCCGTTGCGCTGGCGGCGTCGAGCGCTGTCCGCAAAGCCTCGATCAGGGCCGAGCGGTTGGCAAGGCCGGTGAGCGGGTCCTGCATGGCCATCTTCTGCATTTCGAGGTGGGCCTCGTGCAGGAGCTGGGTCCGCACCTGGACGCGCTGCTCAAGCTCTTCGTAGATGATCTGCAGGTCTTCGGCCAGCAGGTTTGTGCCCATGATGATGGCATCCAGCTCGTCGCGGGCATCAGAGACCTCGATCCGGGAACTGAGGTCTCCCGAGGCCAGCCGCACAATGCCTTCCAGCAGGTGGGAGAGGCGGGGATCGTCATCCGCAAACATCGAAAGTGCTCCTCCCCGCTAGTTGGACCGGGACCGGTCGGCATCCAGGGGGAGGCTGACCGTAACGGTGGTGCCCGCGCCAAGCGTGGAGGCCACATCGATGTGTCCCCCATGGCGGGCCACGATGTCCTTGGTGATGGCCAGTCCCAGGCCCGTGCCGGGGATGGCGCCGGACATGGCGTTGGAAGCACGGTAGAACCGGGTGAAGACATGGTCGATTTCCTCGCTGGAAATGCCGATGCCCGTGTCCGCGACGCTCACGGTGGCCCACCGGGTGCCGTCCGCCGCCGCGTGCGATTCGCTGCCTACCTCGATCCGTCCGCCGCTGGGGGTGAACTTGATGGCGTTGGACACCAGGTTGGTGAACACCTGCTGCAGCTGCACCTCATCGGCGAGGATTTCCGGGTCTTCCGGGACCGGGTCGACGGCGATGGTCACGTTCTGCAGCTTCGCCAGCGGCCGGAGCGCTGCTGCCACCAGGTCCAGGGTCTGGCCCAGGCGCACCGGGGTGAGGTGCATCAGGCTGTCGTCAAGGCCGTTGCGCGACACACTCAGCATGTCCTCGATGAGGGTCCGGAGCCGCTCGGTGTTCCGGACCACGATGTCCAGCATCTGGTGGACTTCGGCGGAGACGGGCTGCTCCGTGCTCTCCTGGATCATGTCCAGGTAGGCCATGATGGACGTCAGCGGCGTGCGCAGTTCATGGTTGACGGTGGCCAGGAAGTCCGTCTTGGCCTTGTCCAGCTGCTGGAGCTGCTTGACCACCTGCTGCTGGCTGCTGATCAGGTGGCTTTGGATCAGTCCGTGCGCGGCGTTGCCGGCAACGTGCTGGATGAGTCCCAGTTCAGCACGGGACCATGTCCGGGGCCGGTCAACACTGGCGATCCAGATGATGCCCAGCGACGAGCTTCCTTCGCCCATGGGGATGGCCAGCGTCGAGGCAGCGTTGGCAATGCCCGACGCCGGCGCCTCGCCTGCCGCCGCGTGCCCGCCTTTGCCCTGCATGGCCCCGTCAGTCGCGGCGGTGCCCGGTTCGGCGTCGTCCGTCTCGGCGCCGTCCGAGGACAGGGTTTCTGCCCCGGCCCAGAGGAGGTCGGCCGTCCGGCGTGCTTCCTCCTCGTCCGGAAGCGCATCGGCCGGGAGCGGCTCCAGTCCCGGCCTGCTCCAGGCGGCCGTGATCGGGGGGACCCGATGGTCCTCAAAGGTGGCCAGGCAGACATGGTCGGCCTTGAACGTCCGGCCGAATCCTGCAACCACGTGGTCCGCGATTTCCTGCGGATCGTTCGTTGCCCGTACAGCTGCGGACACCTGCCGGAGCTGCCCGCGCAGCGCCTCGGCCTCCTGCCGCGAGGCATTGCGGCGGGACACCAGATCGATGAGCGCCGTAGCGCGGTGGACCAGTTCCCGGGGCGACGGCGGTTTGGCGATGCAGTCGTGGATGCCCGGAGGGCGGACAGTGCACTCGGCGATGTTGTCGAGGTCCACCATGACCAGGACCGGCGCTTCCGACTCGGCGGCGGGCAGCAGCGGGGCATCCACCACAATGACAGCTGGTTGGCAGCCGTCCAGCAGGGCAGCCAGCCCGGCGGCGTCCGTGGTGGAGTGGACGGTATATCCGGCATCACGGAGAGCGGCGGCGTTCAGCGCCAGCCGCCCGGCGTTGGCATCCGCCACCACCGCGCTGCGGGGCATGCGCAAGTCACACGGCAAATCAGCTGCCACAATGCTCACTTTCCTCCCAGTTGAGTACATTGTAGGGGGATGCGGGGCGGGCGGCTCCATGAATATTCACTGGGAGGACAAAGTGACGCACCAGCCGGAAGAACGCGAAAAGGGCCACCTCACCCTCGAGGGCGGCGTCCTGCACCTGCGCTGGCCGCGCGGTGCGGCCATCAGCGAGGCTGATGCAGAGAATGCCATGAGCAGGGTGAACGAACTCTGCGGAGAGAACCGGCATCCGATGCTGGTGGACATGGCCACAACCGAAAAGGTCAGCCGGGGCGCCCGCGCCGTCTTTGGCCGCCCCTGCCAGGCTTCACGCATCGCACTGCTGGGTGCCTCGCCGGTGGACAAAGTGATGGCCAACTTCATCCTGGGCATCAACAAACTGCCGTGTCCCACCCGCTTCTTCACATCCCGGGAGGAAGCCATGGCCTGGCTGAAGCTGGAGGGTGCGGCGGCCTGACCCGGCGGGTCCTGCGGCACCGGCGGGGGAGAGGCAGGTCCGCATAGCCCGTGCCGTACCGCCGGCAACAGCTCCGGGACATATATTGGACCGGTGTCCTCCCCCTCAAAGTCCTCCCCAGCGAAATCGGTGGCATCTGCCCTGCAGAAGTACCTGATGATCCCCAAGCTCGTCCGGCTGTCGCGCTCTGCGCCGAAGGACCGGCCGCTGGCCTGGGACACCTACTGGGCCGGCATCAGGGCCACCGGGGCGGCCGGTGAGGTCCTGTGGGATTCCGGAACGGACCAGGAATTCCTCAGCTACAAGGAAGTCCTCCTCCGCCACCTGGACCCGGAGCTTCCCGTCGTGGACATCGGCTGCGGGCACGGCAGCTTCAGCAGGGCCCTGGCCGGACTTTTCCCCGAGGTCATCGGCGTGGACGTGTCCGCGCACGCGGTGAACCGGGCCGAGGCCGAATCCGCTGAACTCCGCAACGTCCGGTTCCAGGTCAGGGACATGACGGCGCCGGGCGCAGAGAAAGACCTCCCGCGGGAGGCCAACGTGTTCATCCGGGGCGTCCTCCATGTCCTGGGCGCGGCAGACCAGGCGGCCCTCGCGGAAAACCTGCGCCTGCTGGTTGGGCAGCGCGGGAGCGTATTCCTTGCGGAGACCAACTTCCAGGGGAACCCGGTGGAGTATGTATCCCATCTGGGCGCCACATCCCGCAGCATTCCTGCTCCGCTCGAACGGGCCATCCGCGGCCTGCCGATGCCCGGCCGTTTCGGCCCGGAGGAGCGCTCCCGGGCACTGCCCCCCGCTGCCTGGCAACTCGTGGAGGACGGAGCCGTGGCCATCGAAACGAATCCCGCAACCGGCATCAGCGGGCAGGGACGCGTTCCCGGATATTATGCGGTACTGCGCCCCCGGACCTAGCGGCCCGGGCCCGGCAGTGGCGCCATTGCGGGAAGCCGCAGAAAGCCGCCAAACCCCTTGACACAAGGGCCAATCCGGAGGCTACATAGTAAGTAGCCTTACTAGTTAGGACCTTGGGGAAAGGATGGCCGCCATGGCACAGGACAAGGGAAACAACGCCCGCGATTCCGGCGCGGGCACGGATGAAGAGGACCTGGGCCCCGGCCCGGACGGCGGAAAGATCCGGCGCGGGCCGGACTCCTCCAAATCCCTCAAGTACTCACAGGAAGTCACCTCGCCGGACGACGAGCCGGAGCGTGAGGGACGCAGCCTCGCCACCACCCACCACGAAGTCATCAGGCAGTGGGCGGAGGAGCGCGACGGCGTTCCCGCTACGGTGGAAGGCACCGAACACGGAGACCACCTCGGAGTGCTGAGAATCGATTTTGGCGGCGAAAATGACAAGCTTCGCCACATCAGCTGGGAGGAATGGTTTGAAACCTTCGACTCCCGGGGGCTGAACTTCATCTATCAGGAACAGCGCAGCGACGGGCAGCAATCCAACTTCTTCCGGCTGGAAAATCCCAACCGCGAAGACGCCTAAGCCGCACCCGCGCCCCCATCGTTTCGGCAGCACCGGAGTTGCATCCGGCGCCACTTCGGCGACCGCGGACGCAAGACCCACAGGAACAACAATGCGCAAACTCATACCGTCAGGCTCCCTTCGCAGGATGCTGCTGCCGCCCACGTATGGACGCCACGTCACGGACTCGAATGAATTCACCGTCTTGTCGGTGGAAATCTGGGCCACCGGGCTGGTGGTCAATATCCAGATGGCGTCCGAGGGCGGACCGCAGCCCCGGATTATCCTCCAGGACCACTTTGGAACCGAGTACTCACTGCGGGACTCCGCGGTCCTGGGTTCCCGGAACCTTCAGGTCTTCACCCCCTCGGTGCCGCCCGGCACCCGGAGTCTGACCGTGAGGTCGGCGGACGACCCGGAAGCGCGGCCGGTGGTCACCTTCGCCGTCCCGCTGATGGCCGTTCCCGAGGAACCGGCCACAGCACGCGGCGGCTACCCGCCGGAGGCGGAACTTCGCCGTCCCGCCTGACCGCTGCGACCAGTTCGACCCAAGATGATCCACGCACCCTGACCCACCCGAAAGGCTGCCTCGATGCAGGACACCAGCAACTTCACTCCCGCCACCGCCATCGTCACCGCATCCGATTCCGGCATCGGCAAGGCCACTGCGGTGGCCCTGGCCCGCGCCGGACTGGATGTTGGTGTCACCTGGCACTCCGACAAAGCCGGGGCCGAAGGCACCGCCGAGGAGATCCGAGCTCTGGGCCGCAAGGCCGTGATCCGCCAACTGGACACCACTGAGCTCCGGGCGGCAGGCGCCGTGATCGACGAACTCGCTGACGAGCTCGGCGGCGTGGACGTCTTCGTCAACAACGCAGGCACCGGCGAGAGCACCAAATTCCTGGACATGGACATCGACCGCTGGATGCAGACACTCGACACCAACCTCAACGGCGCGTTTGTCTGCCTGCAAGCAGCAGCCCGCCGCATGGTCCAGGCAGGCAGGGGCGGAAGGCTGATCGCCGTCACCAGCGTCCACGAATTCCAGCCCCGGGTGGGATCCTCCGCCTATGACGCGTCTAAACATGGGCTTGCCGGCCTTATGAAGACGCTGGCCCTGGAACTGGCTGAGCACGGAATCACTGCCAACACCGTGGCCCCCGGCGAGATTGCCACTCCCATGACCGGCCAGGAGGACGAGGACCCCACCAAGAAGGACCGCCCGGGCGTGCCCCTGGGCCGTCCAGGTGACGCCCGGGAGATTGCTGCCGTGATCGCCTTCCTGGCCTCGCCTGCCTCCAGCTACGTGAACGGAGCGTCCTGGCCAGTGGACGGCGGCATGCTCCAGATGGGCCCGCAGGCGGGCTCGCACATCACCAGCCACGAGTGGCGCGAAGGCTGAGGTTTCTCCTAAGCGACAGGGTTTGTCCGCATACCGGATTTGGCAAGCGCTTTCCCGCGCGGTGCTGGCATGATGGAGCGCATGCGCATCCTTATTGCTCCGGATAAGTTCAAGGGCTCCCTGACGGCAGCCGAAGCCGCTGCCGCGATCGCTGAAGGCGCTCTGCGCGTTTACCCCGACGCCGTGGCCACCCAGTTCCCCATCGCCGACGGCGGCGAGGGCACCCTTGAAGCGGCCGTCGCCGCCGGCTACGAGGAACGGCTCAACGCCGTGGTGGGCCCGATTCTGGCACCACTCGGGGCCGCCTGGGCCATCCGCAAGGGCAGCGATGGCAAGGTCACCGCCGTCATCGAAACTGCCCAGGCATCGGGCCTCGCCAGCATGGAACCCACGCCGGAGAACGCCCTGCGGGCCCACAGCTACGGCTGCGGACAGCTCATCGCGGCCGCCCTGGAAGCAGGTGCTACGGAAATCGTGCTGGGCCTGGGCGGATCAGCAATGACCGACGGCGGCAGCGGAGCCCTGCGCGCCCTCGGCCTGAAGCCACTGGACTCCGCCGGCAACGTGGTGCCCCTGGGCGGCGGATCCCTCGCCGACGTCGCCGCACTGGACATCAGCGGCCTGGACCCCCGGCTCGCGGCAACCACCTTCCGGATCGCTGTTGACGTCCGCAACCCGCTCTACGGACCGTCCGGCGCCGCCCACGTCTTCTCCCCGCAAAAGGGTGCAGACCAGGACGCCGTGGAACAGCTCGACGCCGGCCTCCGCAACTGGGCATCCGTCCTGCGGGAAGCCACGGGCCGGGACGTGAACGTCACCGGCGCCGGCGCCGCCGGCGGCTTCCCGGCGTCGTTCCTTGCCTTTACGGGCGCCACGCTGGAAGGCGGTTTCGCGCTGGTAGCCGGACTCACCGGCCTGGCACAGCAACTGGGCGGCGCGGATTTGGTGATTACCGGCGAAGGGTCCATGGATTCCCAGTCGCTCACCGGCAAGGCGCCCATTGCGCTCGCCGACGCCGCCCGCGAGCGGGGCATACCGGTCATCGTTGTGGCCGGCCGGATCCTGGTGACACCCGAAGACCTCGCCCGGCACGGCGTGGTGGCTGCGGCACAGTTGCTGGACGTGGCGTCGAGCCCGCAGGATGCTGTTGCCAATGCCGGAAAGTACCTGGCCTGGGCAACGAGCCAGGTACTCGAAGGGGCCTAAAGCCCCTGGGCATTACCGGAAAAGACGGCCTCAATACGCCCCGACTGTCAGTGGGCCCCGACCGTCAGTGCATGGCTCACTGCTGCGCCGGCGCCCTGCGTCCAGGGCTCCCCGTGGCCTGAAAGCACGGTTGCGGCACCCGTGGCGGCTATCGCCTGCAGGGACGCCAGGGCCTGCTTCGTGTCCTTGGTCGCCGCGGAGGCAACGATCTGCGGCCCCGCCTTGCCCGTGTAGGGGTCCAGGGTCACCAGGGCGTCGCCGCTCAGGACGGCGTCGCGGTCCGCGAGATGCAGGATGCAGTGCCCGTCGGTGTGGCCAGGAGTGTGGACAACCGTGGGCCGTCCCGGCACCGGCAAGGCGGCGCCGGTAGGCAGTGGCCGGGTGCTTGACACTCCCTTGACGGCCAGCGCTCCGGCTGCCGCCATCCTCCCCAGCAGCGGCACTGACCGCGGGTGGCTCAGAGGATAGAGGAACCGGTTGCGCTGGGGCTTGTAGCTGTACGGATGGGCAGCCAGGTGCGCGTCCCGGGGATGGACCAGCACCGGCACGTTCCACTCCCGCCGTGCCCGCAACGCAAATCCCACATGGTCGAAGTGCCCGTGGGTGAGGACCAGGGCCTTGATATCCTCCGGCCGCCGGCCGCGGGCCTCCAGGAGTTCCAGCAGCATGGACCACATGCTCGGCAGCCCGGCGTCCACCAGGGTCAGCCCGTCCTGGTCCTCCACCAGATAGCAGTTGACGTGGGCATGCGTGATGAGGTGGATGCCGTCGGCCACGTTTGGAGTAATCATGCGCCCTCAGCCCACGATGGTGGTGTTCCGGCGGCGCCGCCAGATCAGTACCACAATGATTGTTACCAGGGCGATTGCGCCGATCACCCAGGGAGCGAAGTCCAGCCGGGTGGACTCATTTTGCGCGGACTCGCCCGTCCCGGGGTTCGCAGGTCCGCTGGAGGCGGTATCTCCGGGAGACGGCGTGGGAGTGTTGCCTGCCGGCGCCCACACCCCTCCGGAAGTCCCCGCCGCCGCCTGGACAGCTGCGTCGCCCGCGGCGACCGCCGGATGTTGTGCGGCTGAGGCCGGTGCCACCGAAAGTGCCGGCGCAGCCAGGAGCAGGAGGGCCAGAAGGACGGATTTCACAACAGTTCGCATGGATTCCTTTCGACAGGAACCGGCTCAGGCGCCGGTTTCGTAATGGGGTTCGGCCACAGGCTTGGACTCCGGGGAGCCCTTTTCCCGGAGGTAGACGGACGCGCCCACCAGGACGGCGATGGCCAGGAACTCGCTCTGCCAGTTCTGGAAAGACTCGAACCAGAAGCGGCTGGTCCCCACGTACTGCAGGAACGTGACTGTGGGCTGGCCGTGGCTTTGCTGCTCCTCGTTGTACGCCGCAGTGCCGCCCAGGGCGTGCGCCGTGAAGGAGGCCAAAAACAGCACAAACAGCAGGATGGACAGCGAGTGCTCGTAGAACTTCAATGCGGCACCGCCGCGCTTGACCGGCCACGGCGTTGCCTTCTTGATGGCGGCCTCGCGGGGATCCTCGTCCTGCGGGGCTTCCTTGCCCATCGGTTTGGATTCCGACGATCCCTTCTGGAACAGGAAAACCGTCAGCACCACGTACAGGGCCATCTGCAGGAACTCCGATTCCCAGTTCTCAAAGGTGGCCTCGACAAACTCCCCGGTGCCCATGAACTGCAGGACTGAAACCCCGGGTTCGCCGTGTGCCTGCTGCTCTTCGCTGTACGACGCTGCTCCGGAGAGGATCATCCCTCCGAAAAAGATCAGGAACAGGGCTGCGTTCGCCAGCAGCAGCCCGTGTTCCTTGGCCCATTTGCGCATTGTCACTCCTTGTTTGCCCTGGCCGTCATTCCTGCGGCGGCGCGCTTGTTAAGGTGCAGTGGGACATAGACCAGCAGGACCACCATCACGGCCAGCAGTGCCGCGCCGGCCGTCAGCCCGGCCGAGCGGCCCGCGGTGACGTCGAAAACCAGGGCTGCAGTGCCGGCGCTGAGCAGCGCGATGCCGGCCAGGGTGATCTTGGCGATCGTGTCGCCGCTGGACACCAGAGTTTCCTTGAGGCGCTTCCGGAAAAGCCTCCGGTGCACACTGACCGGCAGGAGGATCAACGCCGTGGTCAGTGCGGCGATCACCACGTTGGTCAGGTACAGGTTCACCTGGAAGTCATCCAGGTCTTCAAACCGTTCCTGGAAGGGCAGGGTCAGGAGGAAGCCTGCCAGGATCTGGACGCCCATCTGCAGCACGCGCATCTCCTGGAGCAGTTCCGCCCAGTTGCGGTCCAGTTGCTCCTCGCGGGTTTCGTTCCGCCCGGTTCTGCCGGTGTAATCCTCCACCTCGGACATCGCTGCTCCTTCCTTGGCCTGGCCGGCCCTGTTTCCCTTTCTACTCTTCACATACCCAGAAACAAGGCCGATCTTGCGCCGGTATCAACATTTGATAAGTTTACTGATTATCGGCACCGAACGGGTGGACTTTGTTCCGCCGGCCGGGATAGCGTCGAAGGGCCGGCGGCAGGGCTCTTCGAAAACCGACACAGCGAGTAGGTGGACTATGAGCGGCACAGACAAGCAGACGGACCAGCCAAAGGACCCCCGGGGCGGCTACCACGCAGGCCCCTTCCCCGAGCAGGAACAGAAGCAGCCGGGCCTCACCGCGCCCATGGATCCCAAACCTGACCACGGGGAACTCAGCTACGAGGGACACGGGAAGCTGGAGGGCAAGGCGGCACTCATCACCGGCGGCGATTCCGGCATCGGCAAGGCGGCGGCCATCGCATTTGCCCGTGAGGGAGCCGACGTAGCCATCTCCTACCTTCCCGAGGAGGAAGACGACGCCCAGGACACGGCGGACTGGATCCGGAAGGCGGGGCGCCGCGTCCTCCTGTTCGCCGGGGACGGGCGTGAAGAGGACTTCAGCACCCGGATCGTCGAGGAAACCGTGGCCGGATTCGGCCGCCTGGACGTAGTGGTGCTGAACGCTGCCTATCAGAAGAACCGGGAAAGCCTGGAGACCCTTCCCACGGAGGAGTTCGACCGGGTTTTCAAGACCAACCTGTACTCCCTGCTCTGGACCGCACGGGCGGCGGTCCCGCACCTCAAACCGGGCGCCTCGATTATCACCACGGCATCCATCCAGGCCTTCAATCCCTCGCCGGGCCTCATCGATTACGCCATGACCAAGGCCGCGCAGGTGGCGTTCACCAAGGCACTCGCGCAGGAACTGGGGTCCAAGGGGATCCGCGTCAACGCGGTGGCCCCCGGCCCCATCTGGACGCCGCTGATCCCCGCCACCGAATGGCCGGACAAGCTCCCGAAGTTTGGCCAGGATACGCCGCTGGAACGTGCCGGCCAGCCTGCTGAGCTCGCCGCGGCGTACGTTCTGCTGGCCTCCGAAGACGGGTCCTACATTTCCGGCGCGGTGCTGCCCGTGACGGGCGGCAAGGGGCTCTAAGCAGCCGGATTCTACACACCAGTTTCATCCCATCGCACACAGGAGGAACCATGACGCAGGAAAACCAGCACGCCGAGCCGGAAAAGGACCCGGGCGGCTACGGCACTCCGACGGCTGAGCAGGAGCTTGGCGGCAACCAGGGCGCAAGCCAGGGCGGCACCACATCGGGTGCCGGCGGGGCTGACACCAACGAACCGCAGTCCGGCGTCGGGGAGGAACAGGTTCCGCGTGACATGGACCTTCCCTCCGGCGAGGCTGAGATCAACGAGTTCAACGACGATTCCCAGGGCTCCGCGCCGGTCTCCTCCGAGCCCGGGCAGGAAGCCACCGGCATTCCGGACGGCAGCGGCAACGACCTCCCGCAGGAAAAGTCGCCCAAAGACAGCGGCGGCGAGAGCTTCGACGCCGGATAAGCGGTCCTGATCCGCTGAAGGCCCCCGCCACGGCTCCATGCCGGGACGGGGGCCTTCGCCGTGTCCGGCATACATGGCTCCCGGCGGGGTACGGACCATGCGAAACCAATTCGCCAGTTGCCGGCCCTTTCCCGCCGGTGCCAGGAGGAACTGTGAGCAGGAGACCATCAGGACAGTGGGCGCGGCCGGCTGAGAGGCCGGAACGGGTTGCAGTGGACGTTCTTGTACCCACCTGCGACCGGCCGGCGGAACTCGCCGTCACCCTCGCGGGACTTGCCGGACAAACCGACCCGGCCTTCGCCGTCGTCGTCAGCGACCAGTCCACGGACGGGCCCGGCTGGGAGCACCCCGCCGCTGCCGCCATGGTGCGGGTCCTGGAAGCCCAGGGGCGGCCGGTCAGGCTCCTTCGCCACCTGCCGCGGCGCGGGCTGGCGGAACACCGCCAGTTCCTGCTGGAGCAGTCCACGGCGGACCAGTGCCTCTTCCTTGACGACGACATCTGGCTGGAGCCGGGTGCCGTGGAGTTGCTCAGCCGCGCGCTCCACGAGCTTGGGTGCGGCTTTGTAGGGATGGCCCCGCAGGGTCTGTCCTACCTGGACGACCGGCGGCCCGGGCAGACCGCGAACTTCGAAGCGTGGGAAGGCGGGGTGATGCCGGAGCGCATCCGCCCGGGGGACCCCGCGTTCGAGCGCTGGCCGCTCCACAGCGCCGCCAACCTTAGCCACCTCAGCGCCGACCTGTCCCTTGAGCCGGGACAATGGGTGCCCTACCGGGTGGCGTGGCTGGGCGGGTGCGTAATGTACCGGCGCGAAGCCCTGAACGACGCCGGTGGGTTTACCTTCTGGCCGGACCTGCCGCCGGATCACGCGGGGGAGGACGTCATGGCCCAGTGGCAGGTCATGGAACGCTTCGGCGGGGCCGGCATCCTGCCCTCCGGGGCAGTCCACCTGGAATCGCCCACCACCGTGACGGACCGGCGCGTGGAAGCCTACGAGGTGGTCCTGAACCGCGGTCCCGCCTAAGGCGGGCCGGCCGCTAAAGCCGTTCGTCGGCGTCGTACGCCAGGCCGATCTGGCGGCGGATTCCGTCCAAGGCAGCCATCACGGCCACGCTCTCAGCTGGCGGCAGCACGGTGCCTCCGGTGAGCCCTTCGCTGACGAGCCGCTCCAGCTCGGCTGCCTGGTACTGCATGCCCCTGCTCTTCACGGGCTGGTCGAACCGTTCCACGACGTTGCCCAAGGTGTCGTAAACGGTGAAGGGTGTGGGGTTGTACCAGGTGGGTTCGATGTCGATCCAGCCGCCGGTGCCGATCACCACTGCCCGGTTGGGGCCGGCGGCATCCAGTTCACAGTCGAGGATGGCCTGCTGTCCCTGCGCATACTCGAAAACCGCCGCCGTCTGGCGGTCCACGCCCGTCGCCGTCATGGCAGCGCTGGCCCGGATGGTTTCGGGTGCGCCAAATACATCAAACGCGAACGAGACGGGGTAGATGCCAAGGTCCAGCAGCGCGCCGCCACCCAGGGCAGGATCGTTGAGCCGGTGGGCCGGGTCCTTGGGGAGGTCCTGGTTATGGCTGGCGATGACCTTCCTGACCTCGCCGATGGTGCCCTCCCTGATGATCTCCCGGAGGCGGACCATGTGCGGGAGGAACCTGGTCCACATGGCCTCCAGGGCCACCAGCCCCTTGGCCTCCGCGAGCTCCACGATGTCCTGCGCTTCGCGGGCATTGATGGTGAAGGCCTTCTCCACCAGCACGTGCTTGCCCGCGTTCAGGGCAAGCAGTGCGTTGGCGTGGTGGAACACGTGGGGCGTGGCAACGTACACCACATCCACCTCAGGATCGGCGGCGAGCTCCTCGTAGCTGCCGTGCGCGGTGGCAATGCCGAACCGGGCGCTGAACGCCTGGCTGGATTCCAGGCTCCGGGAGCCGACGGCCTGGACGGTGAACCCGTTGTCCAGCAGGTCCTGGGCCTGCAGCGCGGCGATAAAGCCTGTGCCGAGGATGCCCCAACGGAGTTGTCCGTCGGAGGTGCCGTTGCTGTGGCGGGGCATGTCAGTCCTTGCTGCTGAAGGCGGCGTCGAACGAAGCGGTGGAAACAGGGAAATCGTACTTCTTCAGCGCAGCAAGGGCTTCGGGCGCGCCGTGGAGGCGGTCCATGCCGGCGTCTTCCCATTCGACGCTGATGGGTCCGTTGTAGCCGATGGCCGCGAGGGCGCGGAAGGAGGCTTCCCAGGGGACGTCACCGCGTCCGGCGGAGACGAAGTCCCAGCCGCGGCGCGGGTCGCCCCAGGGCAGGTGGGAGCCCATGACGGTGTTGCGGCCGGTCTGGCGGATCTTGGTGTCCTTGCAGTCCACGTGGTAGATCCGGTCCTTGAAGTCCCAGATGAAGGAGACGGGGTCGATGCCCTGCCACATCATGTGGGACGGGTCCCAGTTCAGGCCGAACGCTTCGCGGTGGCCGATGGCTTCGAGGGTGCGGACGGTGGTCCAGTAGTCGTAGGCGATCTCGGAGGGGTGGACTTCGTGGGCGAAGCGGACGCCGCATTCGTCGAAGACGTCCAGGATGGGGTTCCAGCGGTCGGCGAAGTCCTGGTAGCCGGCGTCGATGACCTTCTCGGGGACGGGCGGGAACATCGCGACGTACTGCCAGATGGAGGAGCCTGTGAAGCCGACGACGGTGTCCACGCCCAGTGCCTTCGCGAGCCGGGCGGTGTGCTTCATTTCCTCGGCGGCGCGTTGGCGGACGCCTTCGGGCTCGCCGTCCCCCCAGACCTTGGACCGGACGATGCCCTGGTGCCGGAAGTCGATGGGGTCATCGCAGACGGCCTGGCCGGTGAGGTGGTTGGAGATGGCCCAGACCTTGAGGTTGTACTTTTTGAGGATCTCCAGTTTGGACTCGACGTAGCCGGGTTCGTCCCAGCGCCAGGCGTCCAGGTGGTCGCCGGAGACGGCGATCTCGAGTCCGTCGTAGCCCCAGCCGGAGGCCAGCTTGGCGACTTCCTCGAAGGGCAGGTCGGCCCACTGGCCGGTGAAAAGGGTGAACGGGCGGGGCATGTCAGGCTCCTTCGGTGGAAAGCGGTGCGTGGACGGGTGTGGCGGCGCTTTTGTTGCCGGCGGATTCCTCGACGGCGTTCAGGATGTACTGCACGTTCAGTCCTTCCTCGAACGACGGCGACGGCTGGGTTCCGTCCTGCACGGCCAGCAGGAAGTCGCGGATTTGGTGGGTGAAGGTATGTTCCCAGCCGATGATGTGGCCCTGCGGCCACCATGCATCAAGGTACGGGTGGTCCGGTTCGCTGACGAGGATACGCCGTACGCCCTGCTCCCGGGCGGGCGCGGTGGCGTCCAGGAAGCCGAGTTCGTTGAGGTTTTCCAGGTCGAAGAGGATGCTGCCCTTATCGCCGTAGACCTCAATCTGGAGGGAGTTCTTCCGCCCTGTGGCCACCCGGGAGGCCTCCACCGAGGCGATGGCTCCGGAGGCGAGGGACAGTGTTGCCCAGGCGGCGTCGTCGACCGTTACGTCCTCCGGTCCGTTGGTGCCCGGCCGGCGGTCCACGAAGGTGTGGAGCCGGCCGCTGACCTCGGTGACCTGGTCGCCCAGGAGGTAGAGGACCTGGTCGATGGCGTGTGAGGCGATGTCGCCGAGGGCACCCGAGCCTGCTGTTTCTTTTCGCAGCCGCCAGGTCATGGGGGCCTGGTCATCGGCAAGCCAGTCCTGCAGGTAGGCGGCGCGGACGTGCCGCACCGTGCCCACGCGGCCCTCGGAAATCAGTTCCCTGGCGAGGGCAAGTGCGGGGACCCGGCGGTAGTTGAAGCCAATCATCGACTGGACGCCGCGGGCCCGGGCCTTTGCCGCCGCGGCAGTCATGAGTTCAGCTTCGGCCAGGGTGTTGGCCAGGGGTTTTTCGACGAGGACGTGCTTGCCGGCCTCGAGGGCGGCGACGGCGATCTCGGCGTGCATCCAGCCCGGTGCACAGATATCCACGATGTGGATGTCATCCCGGTTGATGACGGAGCGCCAGTCGGTGGCGGACTCAGCCCAGCCGTACTTGGCTGCCGCCTGTGCCACCTGCCCGGCATCACGCCCCACGAGTACTTGCTGCTCGAAGGCCGGAACGTCGAAGAAGCTGGCCACGTTCCGCCACGCGTTGGAGTGGGCCTTTCCCATAAAGGCGTAGCCGATGGCGGCAACGCCGAGGGAACGGGCGCCGCTGGTTTGTGTCTGCTGTGTCATGGTCGGGGTTTCCTAGAGGGTAGCGGTTTCGGGTGCCCAGTCTTCGGGGAGGGCTGCGGAGGCCGGCGCGGAACTTTCCACGTTGATGAATGTGCCGGCATCAATGGATTCGGAGATGGACACCATGCTGTCCAGGACGTGGTACGCAAGGTCCCCGGTGGCCCGGTGCGGGACAGCTGCCCGGATGGACCGGGCCATGTCCAGCACGCCCATGCCCCGGCCGTTCGCCGGGCCGGTGGCCGGGATGGTGGTCCAGTCCTCGTCTCCGGCCCGCCACATCCTGATGTCGCCGTCGAAGTAATTGGGGTCCGGCAGGGAAATGGTGGCCTCGGTGCCGGTGATCTCCACCATGCCCACCCGTGCGCGGGGGGATTCGAAGGAGAACACGCTGTGGGAGGAGGCGCCGGACTCGAACTGCACCATCGCTGAGACGTGGGTGGGTACCTCAACCGTGAATTCCTCGCCGGCTTTGGGCCCGGAACCGATGACGCGGACTTCCTTGGCCTTGGACCCGACGGCGGCCACCTTGCGGATGGAGCCGAATGCCTGGACCAGGGTGGTGAGGTAGTACGGGCCCATGTCGAACAGCGGGCCGGCGCCATGCTGGAACAGGAACGCCGGGTTGGGGTGCCAGGACTCCGGGCCGGGGGTCTGGAACGTGGTCATCGCGGTCAGGGGCGTGCCGATGTCGCCGCGCTGGATCAGGCGCAGGGCGGTCTGCAGCCCGGCGCCGAGGAAGGTGTCCGGTGCGCAGCCCAGGCGGATGCCTGCGGCGTCGGCGGTCTTGAGGAGCCCGAGCCCGGATTCCCGGTCCAGGCTGAACGGCTTCTCCGTCCAGACGTGCTTGCCGGCGTTTACGGCGGCTGTGGCCACCTCAACGTGCGCGGCCGGGATGGTCAGGTTGACGATGATCTCCACGTCCGGGTGGTGCAGTGCCTTGTCCACGCCGCCCCATTCCGGGATGCCGTACTCCTTGGCACGGGCCTCGGCCGCCTCTTCGAACATGTCGGCGATGACGTGGACCTTGAGGTCGGGGAACACGGTGAGGTTGTCCAGGTACTGCTTGCTGATGTTGCCGGCGCCGATGACGCCGACGCCTACCGGGCCTTTGCGTGCGGAAAGGGGACTCATGCCGTTGCTCCTTCTGCAGGGTTGCCGGCGGTGTTGCTGTTCAGGAAGGCCAGGCTTTGGGCGATGCCGTCGAAGATGTCGCCGGCATAGTCGTCGAATTCCACCACGCCTGTCTCCAGGGACTTCGCCGCTGCGATGACGTCCAGGACCGGGACCTTGCCTTGCCCTGCGGGCTGCTGCGCCTTGGTGTCCGTGGTCAGGGGGCCGTCCTTGATGTGGATGAGCTTCACCCGGTCACCCAGCCTGGCAAGGATGTCCACGGGGTCATGGCCGCCGACAGCCACCCAGTACGTGTCCACCTCCAGGACCACCTCCGGATCCAGCAGGCCTTCGAAGTATTCCAGGGCGGTGCGGCCTTCAATGGTGGACTCCAGCTCCCACTGATGGTTGTGGTAGCCCACGCGGATCCCGTATTCGGCGCCCTTTTTGGCTGCTGCGTTCAGCCTGGCCGCCGTGGCGTGGATGTCCTCCGCGTTCTGCCAGTGATCGGCCGGGATGAAGGGCTCGATGACGGTGGCAATGCCGAGTCCTTTGGCCGCGGCGAAAATTTCGTCCTGGTCCTGGCTGAGCAGCGGAGCGTGGCCGGAAGGTGCGGCCAGGCCGTTTTCCCTCAGCGCGGCGCCCAGCTCCCTGGCGGTGGCCACAAAGTTGTAGGGCTCCACCTGCGTGAAGCCGATCTCCGCCACCTTCCTGATGGTTCCGGGCAGGTCGTCCTCGATGGCGTTGCGCAGGGTGTAGAGCTGGACTGAATACGGCATGGTTCTCCTGGCTTCTTCGGCATGTGGCAGTGTCCCGCCCGCAGTTTGTCTTAGTGCAAAGCTAGAAGGACTTTTGCCGAAGGTCAAGCAAAAGTTGTGCGCGTGACAGAAGTAAGTGGGCGTGCTATCAATTTCGTATGACCAAAACCGCCGGACAATTTGCTCCGCCTGACATCCAGGGGCTGCAGGGGCGTGCCGGGGATCTCTTCCAACTCCTGCGTGACGGCCAGGCACGGACGCGCGCCGAACTTGCCATCACTACCGGGCTGGCCCGCTCCACCGTTGCCTCCCGCATCGATGCCCTCATCAGCTCCGGCCTGGTTGGGCCCGCGGGGGAGGCAAGCTCCAGCGGCGGCAGGCCGCCGTCGCGCTTTGCCTTCAACCCGGCCGCGCGCGTTGTGCTGGCCGTCGACGTCGGGGCCACCCACGCGGTGGTGGCCGTCACTGACCTTGCCGGCAGCATTGTGGCGGAGCGCCGGCTGGAGCAGGAAGTGGCTGAGGGGCCGGAAGCCGTGTTGGGCCGGATCCTTGCCCTTGCACAAGGGCTGCTCGCCGAGGCCGGCCGCCCCCTCAAGGACCTTGCCGGAGTGGGCATCGGCCTGCCCGGCCCGGTTGAACACGACACGGGGCGGCCCGTTAAGCCGCCCATCATGCCGGGGTGGGACGGATTCGACGTGGTCCCGTATGTCCAGCGCTCGCTGCCGGTCCCTGTCCTGGTGGACAACGACGTCAACATCATGGCCCTCGGGGAGAGGACCGCCTACTGGCCCGAGCACAGCAACTTCCTGTTCATCAAGGTCGCCACGGGCGTTGGCGCGGGCATCATCAGCAGCGGGCAGCTGCAACGCGGGGCAAACGGCACGGCCGGCGACCTGGGCCATGTCCGCGTGCCGCGGGGCGATGACGTCCTGTGCCGCTGCGGCAACTACGGCTGCCTCGAAGCGCTCGCGTCCGGGCCCGCCGTCGCCCGGCAGCTCCAGGCGCAGGGCCTGGATGCGGCAACGGGCGCCGATGTGCTGCGGCTGGTCCGGGAGGGGCACCCGCAGGCTGTCCAGGCGCTGCGCCAGGCAGGACGCGATGTGGGCGACGTCCTGGCCGCCGCGGTCAACCTGCTCAATCCGTCCATTGTCATCATTGGCGGCAGCATCGGGGAGGCGGGGGAGCACCTTGTGGCCGGGATCCGCGAGGTGGTGTACCGGCGCTCGCTGCCGCTGGCCACGGCGCACCTGCGCATCGGGATCTCGATGGCGGGGCCCCGCGCGGCAATCCTCGGGGCCAGCCAGATGGTCACCCAGCACGTCCTGTCGCCCGACGTCGTCGAGGCAACACTCGCCGGGAGCGCTATTGCCGGCTAAGCTCCCGGCACAAAAAACTGGCCCTGGTGATGTGATCACCAGGGCCAGTACGTAACGCTATTTCCTGTCAGTCTCTGGACCGGAGCTGACTGCAGAGCTGCCTCCGGAGCTTCCCCCGGAGCAGGACTCGGGGTCAGGGCAGGTCTCCGCGCATTCGTGCTTGGTCACGAGGTCGAACTGGACCCCGCGGTGCTGCTCGACGCCGGTGCGGATGGCCCGCTCCACCACCGACGTGGCCAGGCGGCGGCGCAGCGAGAGCGGGTCCCGGCGCAGGTCCTTGGCCAGGGCGAAGCAAAGCAGCAGCATCACGACGACGAACGGCAGCGCCGCAACGATGGTGATCCGCTGCAGGCCCGACAAGGCTTCGGAAGGTTCGTCACCGCCGGCCAGGAGCATAACTGCCGCCACGGCACCGGTCAGCGTTCCCCAGAAGATGACCAGGCCGCGCTTCGGCTCCGAGGAGCCGTTGGAGCTCAACGAGGACATAACCAACGATGCCGAGTCCGCGCCGGTGATGAAGAAGATGGCAACCAGTACCATGGCCAGGACCACGACGGCGGCGATCAGCCAGGCCGGCAGGGGCAGGTTCTTGACCAGGTTGAACAGGGCGCCGTCGAAATCAATGCTGGCAGTTCCGTCGGTGACCGTCATCAGGCCCGGCAGGTTTGCCTTGTCGGCGTCCTGCTGGATCTTGAACGCAGTACCGCCGAAGATGCCGAACCAGATGACGCTCACGATGCTCGGGACCAGCAGGACGCCGGTCACGAACTGCCGGATGGTCCGGCCACGGCTGATGCGGGCAATGAACATCCCTACGAAGGGCGTCCAGGAAATCCACCATGCCCAGTAGAAGATGGTCCATCCTGACATCCAGGTACGGAGCGCTTCGTCACCCACGGCCTCGGTGCGGGAGGACATCTCTGCCAGGTCACGGGCGTAATCTCCCACAGCTGCCGGGATGAGGTTGAGGATGAACAGGGTGGGCCCGGCAATGAAGACGATCAAAGCAAGGATGACGGCCAGGACCATGTTGGTGTTGGACAGCCACTGGATGCCGCGGCTGATGCCGGATACGGCCGAGGCGACGAAGCACGCCGTCAGGATGGCTACGATGGCCACCAGGACGGGAGTCCCGATTTCACCCACGTAGCCGTTGGAGGTGAGGCCGCTTCCGATCTGCAGTGCTCCGAGGCCCAGTGACGCGGCCGTGCCGAAAAGCGTGGCGAAGATGGCGAGGATGTTGATGAACTTCCCCACCGGGCCTTCCACCGTCCTGATGCCGAACAGCGAGGTGAAGGCAGCCGAGATCAGCTGCTTGCGGCCCAGCCGGTAGGTGCCGTACGCCATGGCAATACCCACCACTGCGTACATGGCCCAGGGGTGGAGGGTCCAGTGGAAGATGGACGTGGCCATCGCTGTCTGGATGGCGTCCGGTGTGCGGCCGTCCACGGTGCCGGGCGGGGGAGTGATGAAGTGGTACAGGGGCTCTGCGACACCGTAGAACATCAGGCCGATGCCCATGCCGGCGGCGAACATCATCGACACCCAGGACACGGTCCGGAACTCGGGCTTTTCGCCGTCCTTGCCCAGCGGGATGTTTCCGAACTTGCCCAGGGCCAGCCACAGGACAAAAACGACGAAGAGGGAGGCCAGCACCATAAAGAGCCAGCCCGTGTACTCCATTACCCAGTCGAGGGCTGCGGTGGAGGTTGTGGAAAGGCTTTCCTTGCCAACGAACCCCCAGACCACGAAGGCCAGGGCGAGGACGCCCGTGGTGCCGAACGTGGTCTTGTCGAGGATGAGCTTGCGGTTGCGGCGTTCGGAGACTGCCTGCTCGGTCTTGCTCTGGCGCAGCTCCTCGAGGATCTGCTCGTATTCTTCTGTCTCCGGAAGGATGGCGGTCTCGCTTTCGGCCGGGGCAGTTTCTGCCGGCGTGCCGGCTGCGGCAGCTCCGGCTGCCGGGACGGTGCTGTCCTTCACGTCCGGGTTCGGCCTGACAGGGGCTTCCAGTGGATCGCTGTCCACGGGAAGGCCGTTCGGTTTGGGGGATGATATTTCGCTGTTGATAGCCATGAGCGGGTTCCTTTGCTCGGCGAGTCACGGGCAGGCATTGATGCATGCCCTTGGGGCGATAGTCCGGGCGGAAGGTTGGGGTCCACGCCCGATTCGCTGACTGTGGTGTCGCACCTCTTTAGGTTCAGGGTTCTTATTCACATAGGAAGGGCCGGGAAGCCCTGGGGGAGGTGTTCCGCAAGAATCAACAGAATTCGCGCTAAGCAACAGAGTGCGCTAGACCACATTCAAAGTCAAGGTTTTTCTGAAGGCGCCCTGTAACTCTTGACACGTTAAACGCCCGAAACACACTGTTGCATGTCGTGATTCATGTTGCGCAGGACGCCGCCTCAACGGCCACCCTGCCGGGACGTCCGATCCGTTCCCGGCCGGCATAAACATTGAGGCTGTGCCCCCTGCTGAATCCCACCAGGGTCACCCCGGTCTCGGCAGCAAGGTCCGCGGCAAGGCTGGAAGGCGCGCTGACGGCAGCCAGGACCGGGATTCCCGCCAGGGCGGCCTTCTGGACCAGCTCAAACGACGCGCGGCCCGAGACCTGCAGGACGGTGCCGCGCAGCGGCAGCAGCCCCTCCCGCAGCGCCCAGCCCACTACTTTGTCCACCGCGTTGTGGCGGCCCACGTCCTCGCGCAGGCACAGCAGTTCAGGTTCATCCCCGTCCATCCTGAACAGGCCCGCTGCATGCACGCCGCCGGTCTTGTCGAACACGGCCTGGGCCTCCCGCAACCTTTCCGGCAACCCGGCCAGGAGGTCCACGGGAACCCGCAGCCCGTCCCCGGACGGGTCGAAGTGCAGGGTCTTGCGGACGGCGTCGATGGATTCGGTCCCGCAGATGCCACAGGAGCTTGATGTGTAGACGTGCCGCTTGGTGTCCGGAATGGCCGCGCCAGGTCCCAGCTGGGCATCCACCACGTTGAAGGTCTGCACATCCCCGTTCCTGCCGGCGCAGAAGCGCAGCGACACCAGGTCTGACTGCTGGCGGATGACGCCTTCCGAGACGAGGAAACCGGCCACGAGGTCAAAGTCGTCGCCGGGAGTCCTCATGGTGACGGCAAAGGGCTGTCCTGCCAGCCGGATTTCCAGTGGCTCCTCGGCGGCGAGGACATCCTCCTTGAACCGGACGGGGAACTCGGTGGCTGATCCATCCAGGTGGAAACGGTGGATCTTCCGGCGCTGGGTCATACGGGCCATGGCGTGTATCCCTGACTGTTCGTGGAATCTATGGTCTCACCTGGCTGTGTCCAGGGAAGAGGGAGGACAGGGACAGGTTCGCCTGACTGAACACCGCATGGGGGAATGGCCATAACGCCGTCCGCCCATGCCAGGCCGCGCATCATGCCCGGACCCGTGTGTTGGAGCGGAAACGCCAGCCCGGAAAGGAATCTGCAGGGGATGAGCCGGGTGCGTCCCGCGTCCGGTTCGATGTCACTGCCGGACAGCACCTGGTCCAGCGGGCGCAGCTGCCGGTTTCCGAGGGCAGCCAGCAGCGGTGCACCGATGGTCAGGAGCGCCATCATGGCCGCCAGGGGATTTCCGGGCAGTCCGACGACGAAGCGGCCGTCCGGGAGTCCGGCCAGCACGGCGGGGTGGCCGGGGCGCATGGCGATCCCGTCCAGCAGCAGTTCACCGCCCAGCGCGGCTATGGCCGCGCGGAAGTGGTCCGTCCCGGACTTGCCGGTCCCGCCTGTTGTGATGATGACGTCGGGCCGTTCACCGGCCGGCGCGGCACGGTCCGCCAGGGCGGCGAGCCACTCGCTGAACGAGTCGCCGATCCTCACGGGAGGGCCGGCAGTACCTCCGAGCTGCCCGACTACCGTGCCCAGCTGCGGGCCAAAGGTGTCCCTGACCTGTCCCGGTGCAGGAACGCCGTGCGTCACCACTTCCGCCCCCGTCAGTACGACGCCGACTGCGGGCCGGGCGCGGACCAGGACTTCGTCGTGGCCTGCTACGGCCGCCAGGGCGAGGTGCGCAGGGTTGAGGACAGTACCGGCTGGCAGCAGCACGTTGCCTGCCCTTGCCTCCTCACCGGCCGGACGTATGTGCTGGCCGGGATGCGGCTCGCCCTGGCGCGCATCGGGACGCAGCGTGAGAACGTGCCTGCCTGCGGCGTCCGTGGATACCTGGCCGCTTTCCTTGCGCAGGACGGCGCCGGCGCCGTCCGGTACCAGTCCCCCGGTGGCGATGACGCGTGCCCGGTTCGGTAAGAGCACCTGGTCCGCCGGCAGCGTCGCGTGCTGCGGTGAAGGGTTGTCCTCCGGAAGAAGCCAGGGGCCCGGGCCGTTCACGGCCCAGCCGTCCATGGCTGATGATGCATAGTGCGGAAGGTCCTGCAGTGCAGTGACATCCCGGGTGAGGACACGGCCGGCTGCGTCAGCCAGGGGCAGGCTCGCCGGCGGGAGCGGCCTGGCGCAGTCGAAGGCGAGCTGCCGGGCTTCAGCCCAGGTGGGAGACCCATTACGGACAACCGCTGCGCGGGAATCAGAAGGTTGGAATACGAGTTCCTCGGTGAGCATCGTTGCTCCCTCTCATTGCGCTGAATATCGGCGGGGACGGAAATGGCCCCGTTTCCGAAAGTGGTGCTTCGATGAGGAATACCTCCCCAGGTTTTAGGCCCACCGAAGCACCATTTACGGAAACGGGACCATCAGGTCCATGTGTTTTAACCGGCCGCCTGGAGGACGCCGGATTCGGCAATCAGCGACCCTGACTGGTTCCGGGCTGCTTCCACCGTGTGCAGGAGCAGCAGGGCCGTGGTCACCGATCCGACACCGCCGGGGACGGGGGTCAGCGCAGCCGCGACGCCGCGGACGCTGTTCCCGTCCACATCGCCCACCAGCGAACCGTCGGCAAGGACGTTCGTGCCGACGTCGACCACTACTGTCTTCGCGGAAACGTCACTGCCCGTCAGCAGGCCTGTCCGTCCGGCGGCGACCACCACGATGTCCGCCTCCCTGGTGTAGGTCCCGAGCGGACCCGACCTGGAATGGCAGACCGTGACCGCCGCGTCGCGTTCCAGCAGCAACAGGGACAGCGGCTTTCCCACCACCGCGGACCGGCCAACAACCACGGCGTTCCGGCCCGCCACCGGGACGTCATAGTGGTCAAGGATTTCGACGACGGCCCGGGCGGTGGCCGGTGCGAACGCGGGCTGGCCCACGGCCAGCCTGCCGAGGCTCAGCGGATTGGCTCCGTCAATGTCCTTCTCCGGCGCGATGAGCCCCACCAGGGCGTCCGCCCGCACCCCCGCGGGAAGCGGCGTTTGCAGGATGATGCCGTTCACGGATGACTCGGCGGCCAGGTCCCGCAGGACACTGGCCAGCACCTGCTCGGTGGCGTCATGGCCCAGGTCGAGGACCCGGCAGCCAATGCCGGCGCGTTCTGCTGCGCGCTCAATGGAGCGCACGTACCAGCGCGTCGATTCGTCATCGGTGGCCATCACCACCGCGAGGACGGGACGCACGCCGTGCTGTTCCAGGGTCCGGGCCTCGTCCTGCGTCCTT
The DNA here is from genome assembly GCF_029222765.1 of Arthrobacter sp. Cr_A7. Taxonomy (NCBI): domain Bacteria; kingdom Bacillati; phylum Actinomycetota; class Actinomycetes; order Micrococcales; family Micrococcaceae; genus Arthrobacter; species Arthrobacter sp. Cr_A7. The sequence goes on from NZ_JARHXQ010000311.1 coordinate 26,002, forward strand.
TCCCGGATGATCCCGGCGAGGGACGTTCCCGAGAGCGTTGCGGTTTCAGTGCTCAACGAAGGATCCTTTCACGTACGCGTGCCGCAAGGGCGTCGGCTGCCATGACCACTTTGTCCTCCAGGCCGTCCGTCCGCTGGGCCAGCCCGGCGCGTGCCTCGGGGTCCTTGATGGCCACCACGTTGATGTCGATATTCACCCGTGCGGTGGTTGCGGCTGCGCGGGCGGCGTCGGCGGCGGCCGCGACGTCGCTGATGACGTTCGCGTTCGCGACGTCAAACAGTTCCGTTGCAAGCTCCACGACGGCACCGGCAACAGTGACGAGGTGCGCCGGTGTCTGTGCCGCCTGGACGAGCGCGGCGTCAATGGTGGCGGTGCGCGCGGCCTTGAGTTCGTCCGTCGTGGCGGGGAGCTTGTAGGCGTCGATCACAGCCTGGAAGGCCTGCTCATCGGCGTCGGCCAGGCCCACTGCCTCAGTGACCAGATCGTCCGCGGCCTGGGTGATCCGCTGCACCAGGGCGGCGTGCTGCTCGTACTTGCCGCCGGTGGTGTAGCGGGCCACCATGGCCACCAGGGCTGCACCCTGGGCGGCGTGCAGCGCGGCTGCGGCGCCGCCGCCCGGGGTGGGCTGCCGTGAGGCGAGCCGCGTGAGGTAGCTGCCGATCGTCTCTTCGCTGATCATGGCTTAGCCGCGGAGCCGGGTCATGGTGGGGTCGTACAGCGGATCCTGGGTGACGGTGGCAACAATGCGCCGTCCGAAGTACTCAATCTCCACCGAGTCGCCCACTGACACGGCGCTTGGGAGGTAGGCGTAGGCGATCGGTTTGCGCACGGTGTAGCCGTACGCGGCGCTCGTCACGTAGCCCACTGCCTGGTCCTTGTAGAACACAGGTTCCTTGCCCAGCACGATGGACCGGCCGTCGTCGACCGTCAGGCACCGCAGGCGCCGGGCAGAGTTCTCCTCGGTGCGGCCTTCCAGGGCTGCCTTTCCGACGAAGTTGTCCTTGGCCATCTTGACGGCGAATCCCAGGCCGGCTTCGAGGGGGTCGTGTTCGGTGGTCATGTCGGTGCCCCAGGAGCGGTAGCCCTTTTCCAGGCGGAGGGAGCTGAAGGCTGCCCGGCCGGCTGCAATTATGCCGAAGGGCTGGCCGGCTTTCCAGAGCGCGTCCCAGAGGCGCTGGCCGTTGTCCGCGCTGGTGTAGAGCTCCCAGCCCAGTTCGCCAACGTAGGACAGGCGCATGGCCGTGACCGGCACGCCGCCGATGACCACATTCTTGGACCGGAAGTATTTCAGCCCGTCGTTGGAGAAGTCGTCGCTGCTGACCGCACCCACCACCTCGCGTGCGAGCGGGCCCCAGAGGCCGATGCAGCAGGTGCCGCCGGTGGTGTCGCGGACCTGGACCCAGTCGCTGGCCGTGCCGTTTTCGGTCTGGTGCCGGGCTGCCCGCTCGAAGTAGGCGGTGTCGATGTTGCCGTTGGCTCCGAGCTGGAAGGTGTCTTCACTCAGGCGGGCCACGGTGATGTCGCTGCGGATGCCGCCTGCGTGGTCCAGCAGGAGGGTGTAGGTGACGGCGCCGGGCTTCTTGGACATGTCCGCGGTGGTCAGTTCCTGCAGCAGCTTCTGGGCTCCGGGGCCGGAAACCTCAAGGCGCTTGAGGGGGGTCATGTCGTACATGGCGACGGCGGTACGGGTCTTCCACGCTTCGGCTGCGGCGATGGGTGAGCTGAACATTCCGGACCAGGCATCCCGGGCGGGCGGCTGCCAGTCGGCGGGCATCTCCTTGAGGAGGTCTGCGTTGGCTTCGAACCAGTAGGGGCGCTCCCATCCGGCGCCCTCCAGGAAGAACCCGCCCAGCTGCTTGTGCCGGGCATGGAAGGGGCTGACCCGCAGGTTGCGGGGGGAGAGCTTGGGCTGCAGCGGGTGGAGGACGTCGTAGATTTCCACGAAGTTCTGCTGCGAGGTCTCGCTGACGTATTCGGGGGTGAGCTGCACGTCCTCGAACCGGTGGATGTCGCAGTCGCCCAGGTCGATGCGGGACTTGCCCTCCACGAGGAGTTCGGCCACGGCGCGGGCGATGCCTGCGGAGTGCGTAACCCATACGGCCTCGGCAACGAAGAAGCCGTCCAGTTCCTTGGATTCGCCCACCAGCGAACCGCCGTCGGGGGTGAAGGAGAAGATGCCGTTGAAGCCATCCTCGATTTCGCTTTCCCGCAGTGCCGGCAGGATCTGCTTGCTTGCTTCCCACGCGGGCAGGAAGTCCTCCAGCGTGAAGTCCAGGCGTGAGGGCATGTTGTGCTCGCTGATCTCGTTCGGCTTGAAGCTTCCAAGCTCGTCGAGGTCCACCGGCATGGGGCGGTGGGCGTAGGAGCCGATGCCGTACCGGTCACCGTGTTCGCGGTAGTAGAGGTCCTGGTCCTGGTGGCGCAGGATGGGCAGCTGGGCGCCGTTCGGCAGTTCGTTCTTGCCCTTCTGGGCGGGTACCGGGGTGGTCTTGACGTACTGGTGTGCCAGCGGGAGGAGCGGAACGGACATCCCGATCAACTCGCCCACCTTGGCGCCCCAGAAGCCGGCGCAGGAAACCACGATGTCCGCTGGGATCACGCCGTCGGAGGTCTCGACACCGGTCACGCGGCGGTTTGCCTGCTCGATACCGGTCACCTCGGTGTTGCCGATGTACTTCACGCCGGCGGCTTCGGTGCGCTTGATCAGCAGCTGCACGGCGCGGGCCGCAAGTGCCAAGCCATCGGTGGGGACGTGGAGGCCACCCAGGATGTCTTCCTCATTGATAAGCGGGTAGAGCTCCTTGCACTCCTCACGCGAGAGGATCCTGCCGTCGATGCCCCACGATTGTGCATACCCGAGCTTGCGCTTAAGGTCGGCAAGGCGGGTCTCCGTGGTGGCGACTTCCAGGCCGCCCACCTGGTTGAAGCAGCTGACGCCGTCCTCGGTCAGGGACAGCAGCTTTTCCACCGTGTACTTGGCGAACAGTGCCATGGACTTGGACGGGTTGGTCTGGAAGACCAGGCCGGGGGCGTGGGAGGTCGACCCGCCGGGCATGTTGAGCGGGCCCTGGTCCAGGACCGTGATGTTGTTCCAGCCCCTGGTGACGAGCTCATCGGCGAGGTTGGTGCCGACGATGCCGGCTCCGATGATGACAATGCGTGGCGACGATTCCATGTGGTTGCTCCTGCTGCTGTTCGTGTTTAAGTCTGTTGAGGGGGCGCGGCCGGTTACCGGAACACGACCGTGCTGGACTCATCCAGCAGCACGCGGTGCTGGCAGTGCCATCGCACAGCCCGGGACAGCGCGAGTGCTTCCGCATCCTGCCCCACCGTGGACAATGCCGACGGACCATAGCTGTGGTCCACGCGGATCACTTCCTGCTCGATGATGGGTCCCTCATCCAGGTCTGCGGTGACGTAGTGGGCGGTGGCGCCCACCAGCTTGACGCCACGGTCATAGGCCTGGTGGTAGGGGCGGGCGCCCTTGAAGCCGGGGAGGAAGGAGTGGTGGATGTTGATGGCACGGCCTTCCAGTGACCGGCACAGGTCGTTGGAAAGCACCTGCATGTACCGGGCCAGGACCACCAGGTCCACGTTGTACTCCTCCACCAGGTCCAGGAGCCGGCGCTCGGCGTCGGCCTTGGTGTCCGCCGTCACGGGGATGTGAATGAACGGCAGGCCGGCTGCTTCCGCCATGGCGCGGTGGGTCTCGTGGTTGGAAACGACCAGGACCAGGTCACCGCCCAGGGTGCCGCCGCGCCAGCGGAAGATGAGGTCGTTCAGGCAGTGGCCGAACTTGGAGACCATCACCAGGACGCGCTGCTGGGTCTGGTCGTGGAAGCTGAACTTCATGTCGAAACGGTCGGCGATGGAACGGAACTCTTCTTCGAGCATGTCCGGGGTGTAGTCGGGGGAACCTGAGAACGCGGTGCGCAGGTGCAGGGTCTCACGCAGGCTGTCGTCGAACTGCTGGTGTTCGTCGATGTTGAAGCCCCGCTCGAACAGGAAGGTAGTCACGGCCTGGACGATCCCGGCGCGCTCGCGGCACGACAGTGTGAGCACGAATTTCTGCGCCTGCTCCTGGACCGGTGCCGCAAGTACAGCAGCTGACGACTCTGTTTGCATGAGGGTCATGTCCCCTCCTCCTTCAAGATATATCCTGTGTATCGGACTGATATATTAGGTTGGAGATCAGCGTATACTGGTCCATGAGTGAGGTCAATAGTCATTTCTGGCCCGAGGAAGGGGTCCTAGCGTGGCGTTTGAAACTTTGGCGGTGGCTGACGATGTCAGCAGGAAGTCCCTTGCGGATGTGGCCTATGAGAGCATCCGCGACCGGCTCCTGATGCTGGACATCAAACCCGGTGAACTCCTCAATGACGACTCTCTTGCCAAAGCCCTTGGCGTGGGCCGCACGCCCATCCGGGAAGCCCTGAAGCGGCTGGAGCTGGACCGGCTGGTGGTCACCTATCCGCGGCGCGGCACGTTTGCCACGCGCGTGGACGTCACGGATCTTTCGTTCATCTCGGAAATACGTGCCCAGCTTGAGCCCCTTGCGGCCTCACGCGCTGCGCGGGTGGCAACTGAAGCCGTCCGGGCACAGCTGCGGGCCATCCTCAAAGATGTTGAGGCCTTTGATGCCGGCGCCGCCTCGGTAACTGAAACGCTGAGGCTGGACGCCCGCGTGCACCAGGGCATCTACGCGGCAGCAGCGAATCCCCACCTTGAGGACATCCTCATCCGCTATGACAACCTGGCGACCAGGATCTGGTGCATGGTCATCGACCGTCTTCCGGATCTTTCCCTCCATGTGCACGAACACCTCGACCTGCTCCGCGCCGTCATCGAGGGTGACGAGGCCAGGGCTGCCGACCTGGCGCGGGTGCACGTGAGCGGATTCGAACATGCGGTCCGGGAGGCGCTTTTCAGCGCCTAGGTTTCGCCGCCGCCGCACTTTGGACGCCGAGGCTTCATTGACAGGAAATGTGACCTGCAACATACTTGAGCTGGCTTTTGATATATCAATGAAATATCAGCTCGTATGGTGCCCAGGACTACGAAGCCTGGCGCCCGGACGGTGGAGGAACACATGAAACCAGGCGCATCCGCAGATACGGTCCCGGCCGGCGGCAGCCTCACCAGGACGAAGAAGGGCACGTCCGGCAGCCAGAACGGTCGTGGAATGCGCGGTGACTGGGCGCGCCTGACCGGCCACACCGTTGAAGTGTGGCTGCTGGGCGAGCACGTCATGACCGGGGTGGTTGACCAGGCCTCGGAAGACGATTCGGTCCTGTGGATAGCCGGTGCGGGCATCAGTACCCGCCGGCTCTTCGACAAGTCCACCGGCTACCAAGTGTGGGTCTGAGGCAGCCAAAGTCCCACCGGGCTCCCGCCATCGTGGCTGGGGGACGTATTCTTAGAACAAGGTTTTGCAGTAGGCCGAAGCGCTTCAAGCAAGGCATGGAGTATGGCCGCTGAACCCTCGGGGCAGGTTGGCTGGGGACCTCTTCCAATGCCACCGGAGCCGGTATTCGACAGCAAGGACGTCGAGACCTACCTCTGGGAAGTCACCCGTGACTTCATGACGGACATCAAGGGTGAAAGCCGTGGCATCAGCTGGGCGGCCACCCTCTTCCGCCTGGGTAAGGCGCACACTCTTGCTGCCAGTACCGACCAGGCGCGCGAGGCGGACCGGGAGCAGTGCTCCTTCGCGGACGGCCCGGTCATGGAGGCGCTGCGGACGGGCGAATTCGTCCTGCTCTCGGACCTCAGCCGGGACAGGCGCTGGCCGGGGTACTCCAGTGCGGCCGCGGGCCACGGCGTCCAGTCGCTCCTGTCCGCGCCCATCGTCTCCGAAGGCGGGGCGAGCGCGGCCATCAACCTTTACGCCTCCGAGCCCCACACGTTCACCAGCGATGACCTCCTGCGGAGCCGGACCTACGTGCAGCAGGTGGCCCGCGCCCTGCGCGTGGTGGTCAGGGTGGCCGAGCGGGCGGAAGCGACGGCGGGAATCGCCGTGGTGCAGAGCTCGCTGGTGCTGGTGGACCTGGCCGTGCGCAGCCTGATGAACGAGTACGGCCTCAGCCGGGAGGGTGCCCTCCGGTTCCTGCAGACGCAGGCGCTGCACCATGAACTGGACCTGCGGGACGCCGCCTTGAACGTGGTGGTGCCTGGAGCGGCAGCGGGAATGGCCGGAGCGGCAATGGACCTGCCCCTGGCAGACCGGCCCGCCGCAGAGCCTCCACAGCCGCAGCAGGACATACCCGACGGCGGGGCGGACTGGCGCCTGCCTGCGCCGGCAGAGCTGGATCAACAGTCACAGATGCCACCCGGGGCGGGGGCCGCAAAGAAGCAGCGCCCGCCGTCGCGTCCACGAAGGAGGACGGCATGACGACCGAAGAGCAGGACCTGCGCGCCGGCGCTGGGGCAGGGGAACGGCACCCCTGGCACCGCTTCGTGGTGATCGGCGATTCCTACACCGAGGGCGTGGGAGACCCTGAACCGCGCAGCCAGGGCGGCCTCCGGGGCTGGGCGGACCGGGTTGCGGAGGAGCTGAGCGACGGGCAGCCGGACTTTGCGTACGCCAACCTTGCCGTGCGGGGCATGCTGCTGGGGCAGATCCTGGACCGCCAGCTGGCTCCCGCGCTGGCCCTGAAGCCGGACCTGATTGGCATGTCCGGGGGTGGAAACGACGTAATCTTCCGGCTCGGCGATCCGGACAAGCTCGCGGAAAAGATGGATGAGGCGGTGGGCCTGGTGACCGGAACCGGCGCCACAGTCCTCCTTTTCGCGGGGCCGGACTGGGGCGATATTCCCGTGTTCAGCCAAATCCGCGGAAGGGTGGCCATCTACAACGAGCATCTTCACAGGATTGGCCTGCGGCACCACGCCATCGTGGTGGACCTGTGGTGCCTGCCGGAGCTGCAGGACGGCAGGATGTGGGACCGGGACCGGCTGCACCTTTCGCCGCTGGGCCACCATGCCGTAGCAGTTGCCACGCTCAACGCGCTGGGTGTTCCGCACACCCTCAAGCCCCTCCAGCCCCGGCCGCTGCCGGCCCAGGGATGGACCCAGGCCCGGGCGGAGGACCTGATCTGGGCGCGGCAGTATTTCCTTCCCTGGGTGCTGCGGCGCCTGCACCCCCGTCCCGATGATGATTCCCTGGTGGCGAAGCGCCCACAGGCCGGGCCCATCTTCGGCCTGGGCCGTCCGGGACCGTTCCCCCCGGGCCACCCGGCCGGGCGCAGCGCCGCGAAAGGCGCCGCCGTCGAACGCAACGTGGAAGGGGAGGAATCGGACGAGGTGGCCTGACTGTGGTCGCCCGCAGCCTGCAGGTGTAAGCGCCTAGCGCTTCTTCGGCGCCCGCTTGGTGGCGGCGTTGGCCGCGGCCTTGGCAGCCGGCGGCAGGCCTGCCTGTTCGGACTCCGGCTCGGCCACGGTGCCCCGGGCCTTCGCGATGGCCTTCATTCCGTGGTAGATCACCAATGCCGCGGCCGAGCCCAAAGCGATGCCGGTAAAGGTCAGCTCGCCGATGGTCCAGGTGTAGTCCGCGATGCCGATAATCAGGGCCACGGCTGCCGTGGTCAGGTTCACGGGGTTCGAAAAGTTCACCTTGTTCTGGACCCAGATCTTGACGCCCAGGATCCCGATCATGCCGTACAGCATGGTGGCGGCGCCGCCCAGGACGCCCGGCGGGACGGTGGCGATGAGTTCGCCGAACTTGGGGGAGAAGCTCAGCAGGATGGCGAAGATGCCCGCCACCCAGTAGGCCGCCGTCGAGTAGACCTTGGTGGCGGCCATAACGCCGATGTTTTCAGCGTAGGTGGTTGTTCCCGAGCCGCCGCCGAAGCCGGCGAGGACGGTTGCGGCGCCGTCGGCCATCAGCGCACGTCCGGAGACGCCGTCGAGGTTCTGCCCTGTCATGGCGGCCACTGATTTCACGTGGCCGATGTTTTCGGCCACCAGCACCAGGACCACGGGCACGAACAGGCCAAGGACGCCGATGTGGAACTCGGGGGTCTGGAACTGCGGAAGGCCCACCCAGGCGGCGGCCTCCATCTTGTCGTAGCTGACCTCGCCGCGCAGCATGGCCACAAGGTATCCGACCACCACGCCCACCAGGATGCTGAGCCGGCCGAGGATCCCGCGGAAGAGGACGCTGACCAGGATGATGGTGGCGAGGGTGACGACGGCGGTGACGGGCGCGGCGTCGAAGTTCTGCTTGGCGGCGGGGGCAAGGTTAAGGCCGATGAGCGCCACGATGGCGCCGGTGACGATGGGCGGCATGAGGCGGTTGATCCAGCCTGCGCCGAACTTCTGCACGATGGCGCCCACGAGGGCCAGCGCCGCGCCGGCGAGCACCACTCCGCCGAGGGCGCCGGGCACGCCGAACTGCTGCTGGGACGCCATGATGGGGGCGATGAACGCGAAGCTGGAGCCGAGGTAGCTGGGCACGCGGCCCTTGGTGATCACCAGGAACAGCAGCGTGCCGATGCCGGAGAAAAACAGCGTGGTGGCCGGCGGCATTCCGGTGATGATGGGCACCAGGAATGTTGCGCCGAACATGGCCACCACGTGTTGCATGCCCACGCCGATGGTCAGCGGCCAGGCCAGCCGCTCGTCAGGCGCCACCACGTGGCCGGGCTTGATGGATTTGCCGGTGCCGTGCAGCTTCCACTTGATTCCGAGCATGCTCATGGGCTGGGCCTTTCAGAGGGGGTTGCCGCCGATGGCGAAGATGAACTGCCACCAGAATACCGCCCGGCAAGGCTGTGCCGAAGGTCACGTACCGTCACGGGAAGAGGACGCGAGAACTTGAAGTTGCAACTATGGACAGCAGAGAGGCCACTCCGGCAGGCGGGGCGGCGCAGCGAAAGGTATGCCAATGACCATTGCACACGAAGAAGCGGTTATCGATCCGGCCACCGTCGACGCCATTTTCGCCCAGGCCCGCACCGCCAACTCCTTCCAGGGGGAAGTGACCGAAGAGCAGGCCCAGGCCATCTACGAACTCACCAAGTTCGGCCCCACCGCCTTCAACTCCCAGCCGCTGCGCGTCACCTACGTCCGCTCCGATGAGGCCCGCGCCAAGCTCGTGGACGCCCTGATGCCCGGCAACCGCGCCAAGACCGCGTCCGCCCCGCTGGTGGCCATCCTGAGCTACGACACCGACTGGGCCGGCCAGTGGGACAACTTCCTCCCCGGCTACAACGCCCCCAAGGCCATGTACGACGCCAACCCTGAGCTCGCCGCGGCCACGGGCAACAACAACGCCCACCTGCAGGCCGGCTACTTCATCCTGGCGGTCCGCTCGCTCGGCTTCGCGGCCGGCCCCATGACCGGCGCGGACTTCGGTGCCATCGACGAGGCCTTCTTCCCGGCCGGCGACCAGAAGAGCTTCCTGGTGGTCAACATCGGCCAGCCTGCCGAGGACGCCTGGGGCGAAGCCAAGCCCAAGTTCGCTTACGAGGACGTCGTCCGCACCGTCTAACCCCCCCCAGGCGGTGGTTGAGCCTGTCGAAACCCCGAATGCTCTATCACTTATGGTCCTTCCGGCCGCCCGGAAAGGACCATAAGTGATAGAGCATCGGTGGTTAAGGAGTGGGAAACTGTGCCTATGCCGATGCGGAACCTCATCTTTGTGGCGTTCGTCGAGCCGGTGGCTGAAGGCCAGGTGTTCCTGCGGTCCGCGTGGCCGCTGCACATCACTTTGGTGAGGTTCGACGTCGGCTCTCCGGACAGTGCCGACGTCGCCGTCCGCCTGGCAGAACAGGCCGGCCCGCACGCATCCGAGGCCCTCGGTGCCGGCCTGACAGTGGGGGAGGACGCGGCCTTCGGCAGGAACGGGACCGTGCCTGTCAGCCTGGTGGAACCGCACCCCTCCCTGCAGGCACTGCACGAGCAGCTCGTCCATGCGGTCACGGACCTGGGCGCCGCCATCCTTACCCCGCGCCACACGCTCTCCGGCTACCGCCCGCACGTGTCGCACCACGGTGCTGCAGGAGCGGGAGTAAAGCGCCTTCACCCGGGAGACGCCGTCGTGCTTGACCGGATCGCCTTGGTGGACATGGCGCCGGATGGTGACCACACCATCCGGCGCGTGCTCCGGCTGTGGAGCCGGGAACCGGAGGCCGGTTAGGCGATGACGCCGTCCACCAGCGCCTTCGCCTCGGCCTGGACCTGCTTGAGGTGCTCCTCGCCCTTGAAGGACTCGGCGTAGATCTTGTACACGTCCTCGGTGCCGGACGGGCGCGCCGCGAACCAGGCGTTCTCGGTGACCACCTTGAGCCCGCCGATGGACGCGCCGTTGCCGGGTGCCTCGGTGAGCTTGGCGGTGATGGCCTCGCCGGCCAGTTCAGTGGCGGTAACGTCCGACGGCGACAGCTTGCCGAGCGCCGCCTTCTGCTCACGGGTGGCTGCTGCATCAATGCGTGCGTAAACGGGGGCGCCGAACTGGTCGGTCAGGCCCTTGTACAGCTGTGAAGGGGACTTGCCCGTCACAGCCGTGATCTCCGAGGCGAGCAGCGCCAGCAGGATGCCGTCCTTGTCCGTGGTCCACACGCTGCCGTCCTTCTTGTTGAAGGAGGCGCCGGCGGATTCCTCGCCGCCAAAGGCACCCTCGCCGGAGAGCAGCCCGGGCACGAACCACTTGAATCCGACCGGCACCTCCACCAGTTTGCGCCCCAGGCTTTCGGCCACGCGGTCGATGATCGAGGAGGACACCAGGGTCTTGCCCACCACCGAGGCGGGGTTCCAGCCGCTGCGGTTCCGGTAGAGGTAATCGATGGCGACGGCGAGGTAGTGGTTCGGGTTCATCAGCCCGCCGTCGGGGGTGACGATGCCGTGGCGGTCCGCGTCCGCATCGTTGCCGGTGGCCACATCGAAGGCAGAACCGCCGTCGGACATCCGCTTGATCAGGGACGCCATGGCCGCGGGCGATGAGCAGTCCATCCGGATCTTTTCGTCCCAGTCCAGGGTCATGAACGCCCACTGCGGGTCCACCGTGGGGTTCACCACGGTGAGGTTCAGGTGGTGGCGTTCGCCGATCTCGCCCCAGTAGTCCACCGCTGCGCCGCCCATGGGGTCGGCCCCGATCCGTACGCCGGCGTCGCGGATGGCGTCCAGGTTCAGGACGGAGGGGAGGTCGTCCACGTAGCTGCTGAGGAAATCGAACTTGCCGGTGGTGTCCGCAGCCAGCGCATCGGCCAGTTGGACGCGCTTCACGCCGCGCAGGTCGTTTTCGAGCAGTTCGTTGGCGCGGTTGGCGATCCAGCCGGTGGCGTCGGAATCGGCGGGTCCGCCGTGCGGGGGGTTGTACTTGAAGCCGCCGTCAGCCGGCGGGTTGTGGCTGGGAGTGACCACGATGCCGTCCGCCTGTGCAGCGCCGGGTCCGGCGTTGCGGTTATAGGTGAGGATCGCGTGGCTCAGGGCCGGGGTGGGGGTGTAGCCGTGGCGGGCATCGATGAGAACCTGGACGCCGTTGGCGGCAAGCACCTCCAGTGCGGAGTTCTGTGCCGGCTCGCTCAGCGCGTGCGTGTCCTTGGCCAGGAACAGCGGCCCGGTGACGCCCTGCGCCGCCCGGTATTCAACGATGGCCTGGGTGATGGCGACGATGTGTTTCTCGTTGAAGGATGCCTTGAGGCTGGAGCCGCGGTGGCCCGAGGTACCGAACACCACCCGCTGGCCTGGATCACCCAGGTCCGGGGTGAGGTCGTAATACGCGTCAAGGAGCGCAGTGATGTCAACAAGGTCCTGGGGTTGGGCAACTGTACCCGCGCGGCTAGCCATGGCACCAGCATGCCAGAACCTCGCGGCAGTCAAAACGATCCGCCCGGAATCCGGGCACCTGTGACGGCGCCGCGTCATGAACCGGTGGGACGTTAACCAAGTAGCCAACCTGAGTACAGGCCCCGCAAAGTACTTATATACCGGGGCCTGCCGGCACTGTTACGTTCGAAAAACCGGGAAAAACATCCGTAAGCAATGGACGACGGCGGCCTGCCGCCCTCGTCCCTCCGGCAGGGAAGCAGGGACGGCCATGGGGGCAGGAGACGGAGCAGCCGAGCAGTCCAGGCTGGCCGCTGAGAGGGTTGCCAGGCTTAAGCGCCGGCTCGACCAGGCCGAGCATGCCACAAAGGCGTGGGATGCAGGGGCCGCGGGCGGACAGGTGGTGGCGGACAAGCTGAGCGAGCTGGTTCCGCGCGGCTGGTATGTGCTGCACGACGTGCACTGGCCCGGGCGCCCGAAGGCTAACCTTGACCACGTCCTGGTGGGGCCTGGCGGGGTTGTGGTGGTGGACGCCAAAAACTGGACCGGCGAAGTGCGCGTTGCCTCCGGGGTGCTGTGGCAGGGACGCTACGCCCGGACCCAGGCGGTGGAAGGCGCGCTGGCCCAGTGCGCCGCGGTGGCCTCGGTGGTTGACCCGCCGCATCGCAGGCTGGTTCGCCCCCTCATCTGCATGGCCGCGCAGCCGGACCTCTTCGGCATCACCAGCTCCGACGTCGCCGTCGCGGGTTCCCAGCGTTTGGTGGGGGCCATCGAATCGTTGCCGCCCGTTTTGGACCAGCAGGCCGTGGTGGGACTGTACGCGCACCTGGGCCAGGAGCTCACGCATGAGCAGGAGCCGGGGATCACGGCTTTCCGGAACGTCCGGCCAGGAACAGTGGTCCACCCAACAGGGGCCCTGCCGCCACGTGGGCCAGCGGGCAAGGGCGCTGACATTGAACAGGCAACGGCTCAGGATTCCCTTTCCCAAGGTGGCCCCAGGCCCGCGGTGGGCAAGCACACCACGAACAGGAGCGGGAGCTCTGCCCGGCATCCGGCGGGCCGCCACCTTAAGGCAGCCGGGGTGCGGCAGGGCCGGAACGTTAAGGCCCACCAGCACGCGGGAGCCGGTGCGGGACGCCTCGCGCTGCTCGCCGCGTTCGTCATTTTCGCCGTTTATATCCTGCCGTACTGGGGGTACTAGCCCCACGGCCGGCACGTGACCGCGGCTGTTCCGTGCCATGCCGGGAGCGGGCCGGAACCAGCAGTTTGCTGCTGGCCTGCCGGACGGTGGCCGTGAGGCGGTTGAGTCCTTCGGAGTCCAGGGTCCAGGACTGCCAGTAGAGGGCTACGTCCTCGTGGCTGTCCTCCAGGCGGACCAGGGACCCATCGGCGATCTCTCCGGTGAGCTGCAGCTCCGGGATCATTCCCCACCCCAGTCCGGCCCGGGCGGCGGCGAGGAATCCTTCCGAGGACGGAACGGTGTGCGTGGGCGGAGGCTGCTGGATACCTTTGGCATCGAGCAGCTGGCGCTGGAGGGTGTCCTTGGCGTTGAACTTCAGCACGGGCATCGCCGCCCAGTCCAGGCCCTCCGGAGTGGTGAACCGGCCATGCAGTCCGGCGGCGGCCACCGGGATGTAGCGCATATGCCCCAGCAGCTCTACCCGGCAGCCGCTCACCGGAACGGGATCGGAGGTCACTGCGCCCATCACTTCCCCTTCCCGCAGGAGCTGGCTGCTGTAACCCTGGTCCTCGACATGGAGGTCGATGGTGGTGTCATCCCATTCGGCGGCCTCTGCCAAAACCGGAACGAACCAGGTGGCCAGCGAATCCGCATTGACGGCCAATGGCAGGTGGGTCCGGGACAACCCGCCACTGCCCAGGGCGTTCGATGTCTCGGCCTCGAGCACCTGCACCTGGCGGGCCATGCGGAGCAAAAGCATGCCGGCGTCAGTGGCCGTACACGGCACCCGGCGGCGCACCAGGACCTGGCCCACCGAGGCTTCCAGGGCCTTGATCCGCTGGCTCACGGCGGACGGGGTGATCCGCAGCGCATCCGCTGCAGCCTCGAAAGTCCCCTCGTCAACCACTGCGGTCAGTGCCTTCAAGTGCTCGAAGTTCATGAAGAAATTCTAATGGAACAGTAGGATCTGTTATTTGTCTTCATCGTACGGTCCCTTTAGCGTCGAAGCATGTGGACTATAGGGATAACGGGACTTCTGACCGGCCTCGCGCTGATCGTGGCGATCGGGGCGCAGAACGCCTTTGTGCTCCGCCAGGGAATCCGGCGGGAACACGTGGGTGCGGTCGTGGCCGTGTGCATGGCGGGCGATGCATTGCTGATTCTTGGCGGCACTGCCGGCATCGGTGCCCTGGTCACCCGTTTTCCGGAGGCCCTGGAGGTGCTGCGCTGGGGCGGGGCTGCCTACCTGCTGTGGTTTGCGGTACGGTCCTTCATGGCGGCGTTGAAGCCCTCGTCGCTGACCGAGCAGCCTCCGCGATCGAAGCACTCGGTGGTTGCCACTGCGGTCGCCTTGACCTTCCTGAACCCCCACGTCTACCTGGACACGGTGGTGCTGCTGGGCAGCCTGGCCAACCAGCAGGGCCCCGGTACGCGGTGGATCTTCGCAGGCGGCGCCGTCACGGGCAGTGTGCTCTGGTTCTCCGCCCTGGGGTATGGGGCGCGGAGGCTGGCGGGGGTCCTCCGCAGCCCGCGGACCTGGCGCTGGGTGGACCTGGCCATCGGGGTGTTGATGCTGGTGCTCGCCATCAGGCTTGTAATGCACTGACGGGTTCCGGAGGACGGTTCGGCGGTAGGCTGGGAATCAAAATCCTAGGGGGAAACCTTGACTGACCAGCCTGCCCGGCGCCCTGAATATCCGGGGCCTGACTACCCGGGCGCAGACCCGCAACCCAACGTGCCGCCGTCGGGCTATGAACCGCCCCGCTTCGTGCCGCCTTACGGCTCGGAAGCGCAGAACCAGGGCGCGAGCCAGTACCCGGGCAGCCAGTACCCCCAAAATCACTACGGCGGCGATCAGTACGGTGGCGACCAGCACGGCGGGAATCCGTACGGGCAGCCGGCCGGCGCTTATCCGCAACAGGCACCGTACGGACAGCCCGCCAGCCCGTACGGACAGCCCGCCTATTACGGGATGCCGGCCGAGCCCAAAACCCTGAGCATCGCCAGCATGGTGTGCGGCATCGCCTCCGTGATCATGGGCTGGCTGCTCCTTCCGCAGATTGCGGCGATCGTCACGGGCCACATGGCGCTCAAGCGGGAGCCGTCAGGCAAGGGCATGTCCATCACCGGCCTGGTCCTGGGCTACCTGTGCCTGCTCGGCTACGGCGCCTTTTGGCTGCTGCTCATTATCGGTCTGGCATACGCCGGCACCACGTCGACGAACACCTTCTAACCCCCGGATGCCCTATCAGGTTTGGTCCCTAAGACACCGTTTTAGGGACCAAACGTGATAGGGCATCCGGCTTTTAGGCTTTGCCGGCGGCTGCCAGCGGAACCCTGTCCTCCGCCGGAGCGGGCGGGTAGATGGACTCCGCGGGCGCCCGGTTGGTGGCCTTGGCCCAGGGGTAGTAGATGGCGAGGGTGACCACGATCCCCACCAGCCAGGAGATGTCCGCGCCGCCCAGCAGCTTGGTGACGGGACCGGTGTACAGCGCCTGCGCCAGGAACGGGATCTGGATTACGACGCCGACTCCGTACGAGACCAGCGCAGCCGCGTTCCAGCGGCCGTACCGTCCGTCCGGGTTGTACAGCGCCGGGATGTCCAGGCGGTCGCGGGAGATTTTGTAGTAGTCCACGAGGTTGATCACCGACCAGGGCGTGAACACCATCAGCAACAGCAGGACGAAGTTCTTGAAGAGGTTCAGGAAATCCTTGCTGGCGAAGAGCGCAATGAGGACGCTGGCGCTGATCACCGCAACAATGAACACGATCCGCAGTGTTTTGGACACCGAGTCGCGGCGATTCACGGCGGTGCTGATGGTGACGCCGCACATGAAGGCCCCGTAAGCGTTGAGGCAGTTGACCGTGAGTTTGCCGGTGACGATCATCAGGTAGATGAAGACGGCGATCAGCCCGCCGCCGGCAAGGTCGCCCATGTACCCCACCTGGTTTTTCAGGAAGTCACCGCCCAGCTTGGCTGCGGAAAGGCCGCCGGCGATCGCGCCCAGGGTCATGGCCCACTGCGCGCCGCCCACCGATCCGGCGAAGGTGTACCAAAAGGTCTTCCGCTCGGACGTGGTGGCCGGCAGGTAGCGGGAGTAGTCGGCGACGTAGGGGCCGAAGGTCAGCTGCCACCCGGCGCCGAGGGCGATCGCGGTCAGGAACGTGGGCCACTCGAAGCCCTTGACCATCATCACCTGCGTCACGTCGAACTTCGTGAAGACCGCCACCGTCAGGTACAGGAATCCGGCCAGTCCCACTACCGTGGCGATCCGGCCCAGGGCATGGATGTACTTGTAGCCGAGGATGGCCAGCAGCGCGGTGGCCGCGCCGAAGATCAGGATTCCGACGGCGGGCGCCTCCACCCCGAGCATCAGGTTGATCGCCTGGCCTGAAAGGACGGTACCCGTCGACGCGAATCCGATGTACATCAGGATGACCAGCACCAGCGGGATCACCGCCCCGTAGACGCCGAACTGCGCACGGCTGGAAATCATCTGCGGAAGGCCCAGCCTGGGGCCCTGCGCCGAGTGCAGGGCCATCACCGCACCGCCCACCACGTTGCCCACCAGCAGGCCGACTATTGCCCAGAACGCGTCCGCGCCAAACACTACTGCCAGCGCACCGTCCACGATCGCGGTGATCTGCGCATTGGCGCCAAACCAGAGCGTGAACTGCCCACGCGGGCTGCCGTGGCGCTCGCCGGGCGGAATCATTTCGATTGAACGTGCCTCTACGGCTGTACTTCCTGCGGCCATGGCCAAAACTCCTTGGGTGATAAAACGTAGGTTCCATCACACTGGGTTTGCGGCCCGATAAGAATAGGAAATTGCCCCCGGCTGTCCGGTGCTCCAGACAGCCCGGCGTGTCGGCGCAAAATTCCCCTCCGGATGCGCTATTCCCCCGCGCGTTCCAGGGGGACATGACCGTTCGGCGGGGAGTTGTGCTCTCGCGTCGAGGGGCGCCGTCTAGCGGAGCAGCTCCACATCCGAAACGAGCTCGATGTGGGCCAGCATGGCCTCTGCTGCCCCTTCCGCATCCTGCGCCCGGATGGCATCGGCGATCTTGCGGTGCGAGGCAAGGGACTGCTCGGGCCGGCCCGGCTGGCCCAGCGATTCCATGCGTGTTTCCAGGATCATCTCCGCGATAAACGCCATGAGCTGGGCCAGCACCGAGGAATGGGCCGCAGCCGTGATGGCCTGATGGAAGAGTTCGTCGCCATGGGTGCCGCGGTCGCCGTCGCTGATCTCCCTGGCCATGACGTCCAGGGCCTCGTCGATCGCCTTTAAGTCGTCGTCGGTGCGGCGGGCCGCTGCGAGCGCAGCCAGTTTGACCTCCAGGGTGCTGCGCGCCTCCACGATCTCCGGCAGCCGGCTCCGGTGCTCACGCAATCCTTTGATGACGGATGCAACGCTCGGACGGCGCGCAAGGACCGCGCCCGTGCCGTGCTGCACATCGATAACGCCCAGGACCTCAAGGGCCACCAGGGCCTGGGCAAGGGTGGCGCGGGACACCCCAAGCCGCTCGGCGAGGTCCCGCTCGGCAGGCAGGAGGTCGCCCGGCCCCAGCTGGGCCGACTCGATGTAGGCAAGGATCTGCTCCACCAGCTGTTCGTACAGCCGCGGACGCGCCACCCGCTCCAGTCCAAGCCGTGATGTCTTCTCCACAAAGCCCTCGCTCCGTCGTCGTTCCTTCAAGAGTACAGCCGCCGGCTATTGACAGATAGACTCACTCTCTAGGAGGCTAGTCCAGTGAGCCAGTTACTCACGTCACATTTTTCTTCCCCAATGGAGGACCAACGATGTCCGCTCCTGTTTTGTCGATCATCATCCTGGCGGCGATGTTCCTGCTTGCCACCGTCCTGCCCCTGAACATGGGCGCACTCGCCTTCGTTGGCGCCTTCCTGCTCGGCACCGTGGTGCTGGGCATGTCCACCAACGACATCCTGGCCAACTTCCCCGGCGGCCTCTTCCTGACCATCGTCGGCGTCACGTACCTGTTCGCCATCGCCCAGAACAACGGAACCATCGACCTTCTGGTGCGCGGTGCCGTCAAGCTCGTGGGAAGCCGGGTGGCACTCATTCCCTGGGTGATGTTCGCCATCACCGCAGTCATCACCGCCGTTGGCGCGCTGTCTCCCGCCGCCGTCGCAATCATTGCCCCCATCGCCCTCAGCTTCGCCGGGAAGTACAAGATCAGCCCGTTGCTGATGGGCATGATGGTCATCCACGGCGCCCAGGCCGGCGGATTCTCGCCCATCGCCGTGTACGGCGTCACCGTGAACGGCATCCTCGCCAAAACCGACCTGGCCTTCAGTCCCACTGCACTGTTCCTGTCCAGCCTGGTCTTCAACATCATCATCGCCCTGGTGCTCTTTGTGGTCCTGGGCGGGCGGGCGCTCCTGTCCTCCAAGATGAGCCACTTCGTGGAACAGGCCGCCGAAGCGCGGATGGCCGTCAGCGTCGGAGCCAAGGCCGGCGACGTTGCCTTCAAGGGCTTCGGCTCCGGCATGTACGGCCCCCGCGACCCAGCAGGCGACGGCGTGGCCGCCACCAAGGAACGGTCCCAGCGGATCCCGCAGCTGGTGACCATCGGCGGCCTGATCGCCCTGGCCGTCGTCGCCCTCGGGTTCAAGGTTGACGTCGGGTTTGTCTCCATCACCATCGCCATCGTGCTGGCCCTGGTCTCTCCTGCCGCGCAGAAGGGTGCCATCAACAAGATCAGCTGGTCCACGGTGCTGCTGATCTGCGGCATGCTGACATTCGTCGGGGTGCTGGAGGAAGCCGGAACCATCGAGTTCGTCTCCAACGGCGTGGCCGGCATGGGCATGCCCCTCCTCGCGGCCCTCCTCATCTGCTACATCGGTGCCGTGGTCTCCGCCTTCGCCTCCTCCACCGCAATCCTGGCCGCACTTATCCCGCTCGCGGTGCCGTTCCTGTCCACCGGTGAAATTGGTGCCGTCGGCGTGATCTGCGCCCTGGCAGTTGCCGCCACCATCGTGGACGTCTCGCCCTTCTCCACCAACGGCGCCCTGGTCCTGGCCAACGCGCCCGAGGGCGTGGACAAGGACCGGTTCTACAAGCAGATCCTCGGCTACAGCGGCATCGTGATCGTGGCCGGCCCCGCCCTGGCCTGGCTGGCGCTCGTGGTCCCCGGCTGGCTGTAGCCGCCCCAAGCCCCCCGCACCGGCCGGCATCCACGGCCCCATCCCATATTCAGAAAAGGAACCAGCACATGAGCAGAGCTGACAATCCCCAAGGCCCCCTGGCCGGGCACACGGTCGTTGACCTGAGCCGGGCGCTGGCCGGACCGCATGCCGGCATGATGCTGGCTGACCTGGGCGCCCGCGTCATCAAGGTGGAGAACCCCGGAACCGGTGACGACACCCGCGGCTGGGGTCCGCCCTTCGTAGGACCCGAGGACGACCTGCAGTCCACCTATTTCATGTCCTGCAACCGGAACAAGGAATCCATCAGCCTGGACCTCAAGAGCGGGGACGGCCAGGCCGTGCTGCGCGGGCTCCTGAAGCGGGCTGATGTGGTGATCGAGAACTTCCGCCCCGGCGTCATGGACCGGCTGGGCTTCTCGACCGCGGCCATGCACGAACTCAACCCGCGGCTGGTGATCCTGTCCATCACGGGGTTCGGCCACGACGGTCCCGAGTCGCAGCGCAGCGGGTACGACCAGATCCTCCAGGGAGAGGCGGGCCTGATGTCCCTCACCGGGTCCGGTCCGGACGATCCGCAGCGCGTGGGCGTCCCCATCGCCGACCTGCTGGCAGGGATGAACGGCGCGTTCGGGGTACTGGCGGCGCTGGTTGAACGCGACCGGACCGGCCACGGCCAGGTGGTGCGCACCTCGTTGTTGGCATCCCTGATCGGGGTCCACGCCTTCCAGGGCACCCGCACCACCGTGGCCGGGGAAGTGCCGCAGGCGCAGGGCAACCACCATCCGTCCATCGCCCCCTACGGCCTGTTCGCGTGCAAGGACGGCAGCGTCCAGATCAGTGTCGGCAGCGAAAAGCTGTGGGCCTCCTTCGCGGCCGCCTTCGGCCTGGACCCCGCCGCCCCCGGCTTTGCCAGCAACGCTGAAAGGGTGCGGAACCGCGCCGGGGTGATTGCCGCCGTCGAACGCGTCTTTGCCGGCTACGGCGCCGCGGAACTGCTGCAAAAGCTTAACGACGCCGGGATCCCGGCCGGGAAGGTCCGCTCGCTGGACGAGGTGTACGCCTGGGAGCAGGTGGCGTCCCAGGGCCTGGTGGTGGACGTTGACCACCCGCTGCTGGGCAAAGTCAGCCTGCCCGGCCCCCCGCTGCGGTTCTTCGCACCCGGCGACACCGCGGAAACCACGGTCACCGAGCATGCGGCCCCGCCGCTGCTGGATGCCGACGGCGAATCCATCCGGCAGTGGCTGGGCCTTGTCCCTGCCGATGCAACTGCCGCCACCGCCGGGGTGAAATAGCATGCCCACGACCGAAAAGGTGCGGCACCTCAGCGCCGCGGAACTGCTGGACATTGTGGTGGACGAGGGCTCGTTCATCTCCTGGGACACACCGGCGCAGGAGCCGGCGCTGTCCGACGAGTACGCGCGGGACCTGGCCAAGGCGAGGGAACGCAGCGGCACCGACGAATCCGTCATCACCGGCGCCGGCCTCATCCGCGGCCGTCGTGTGGCGGTCATCGTCAGTGAATTCTCCTTCCTCGCGGGATCCATCGGCCACGCGGCAGCGGAACGGATCGTGGCTGCCGTGGAGCGGGCCACCGCCGAAGGGCTGCCGTTGCTGGCCGGGCCCGCGTCCGGCGGCACGCGCATGCAGGAGGGGACCCTCGCGTTCCTGTCCATGGTCAAGATCACCGGCGCGGTCCGGGCGCACCGGCAGGCAAGCCTTCCCTACCTGGTCTACCTCCGCCACCCCACCACCGGCGGGGTGATGGCCTCGTGGGGATCTTTGGGGCACATCAACGTGGCCGAGCCCGGCGCACTGCTGGGCTTCCTGGGCCCCCGGGTCTATGAGGCGCTGCACGGGGAAGCCTTCCCGGACAACGTGCAGGTGGCCGAGAACCTGTTCCACAAGGGGCTGATCGACGGCGTGGTGGAACCCGGCCACCTGGCCGACCTGGTGGGCAGGGCGCTGGATATCCTGACGCCCCGCCTGGACCTGTCTTCCCAGCCGGCTGACCAGCCTGCCGCACCTGCCACCCTGGCCGTCCGGCCCGCCCCGGTGGATGCCTGGACGTCGATCGAAATCTCCCGCCGGCCGCGGCGGCCCGACCTGCGCCAGCTCCTCAAATACGGTGCCACCGATGCCCTGCCCCTGAACGGAACCGGGCAAGGGGAAAAGGACCCCGGGCTCCTGCTGGCCCTGGCCCGCTTCGGCAGCCAGTCCTGCATCGTCCTGGGGCACGCCCGCCCGCTGCGGAAGGACGCTGCCGGGATGGGGCCAGGCTCCCTGCGGGAGGCGCGGCGCGGCATGAAACTCGCGGAGGAACTTCGGCTGCCGCTGCTCACGGTCATCGACACCGCAGGTGCGGCCCTCTCACAGGAAGCAGAAGAAGGCGGGCTGGCAGGCGAAATCGCACGCTCGCTGCACGAGCTGATCGGCCTGGAATCGCCGTCGGTCTCGGTGCTGCTCGGCCAGGGGGCCGGGGGAGGGGCGCTGGCGCTGCTGCCCGCCGACAGGACCATCGCCGCCCAGCACAGCTGGCTGTCCCCGCTGCCTCCCGAGGGCGCCAGCGCGATTGTCCACCGGACCACGGCCTTTGCCCCTGCCATGGCCCAGGCACAGGGCGTGAACGTTGCGTCGCTGTACGCCCACGGCCTGGTGGACCACATCGTGGATGAACGCGACGACGCCTCGCTGGAGCCCCGTGAATTCTGCGGGCGGATGGCCTCCGCCATCGAATACGAGCTGGGTTCCGTGGCCGGGATCCCCGTTCCCGAGCTGGTGGCAGCGCGGGCGGGGAAGTACCGCACCCTGGGGAGCTTCTGAGCCTGCGGTGGCTGTCCGCTCTGTGATGCTTCGGGGCGCTCTACCTTCGCTGCGTTGCCCGCGCCCGGCGGGCATTGGCGCGGAGCTGGAGGATGCGCGCGCCGCCTGCCGCCGCTACCAGGACCCCGCCGGTCACGCTGGCGATAAACAGTGCCATGCCCAGCGGCAAGCTTCCTTCGAAGCCCAGGAACCTGACCAGCACGAGGTCCTGGTTCTGCAGGATGAAGATAATCAGCAGGATCAGGAGCGCAAGGGCCGCTACCACCGCGGCCCACACCACGCCGGCGCGGGTCACCTTGGGTTCGCCGGCACCTGCCGGGGCGGGCGGGGTTGTGGCAGGTGATGAGTCTGCGGGGCGCGCGGCGGGTACCCCCGGCGTTCCGGTCCGGTCGGCCGGCGGCGTTCCATTGTCGCGCGGCTCCATCGGTCCGTCAGTCCCCGGCGTGTACTGTCCAGCACTCATTCACGTCCCCTTCCAGGATGATAAGCATGCTTATAATGCAACCTTAGCGGGGAGGTTTCGGCTGGCACAACGCCGCGCCTGCTAACTGCCGGCGATTCGTTGCGCGTGCTCGAGCTCTGCCGTGGTCAGTTCGGCAGCTTTGGTCCCCACCAGCGTCCAGCGGGACAGGGTGCCGTCCGGGCTGGCCTGCGATCCTTTGGCAAGCGCAGCGTCAATACGACGGCGGACCTCGGCTTCCTGCCGTGGATCGGCCGCGAAGACGGTCCGCAGCCTCACGGACTGTCCGTCCTGTTGGACGGCAGTGTGGTGGGCGGCGAGCGGGCACGGCGGGGGGTGCTCCCAGCTGCCGCACAGGGCTACGGTGATCGCAGCTCCGGGCGCCGCTGAGTCGGCGGCGGGGTCCAACCGGAGGGTGGCTTCGTGTACGTAGAAACCGGGCATGCGTCCATTCTCCGGCAAGAGGCGCCCCGGCGGCGGAAGGCTCCGTCTGGCCAAGCCCTGCCTGGCCAAGCCCGGACGCAACGGAAGGGCCCCTTGGGGAGGCCCTTCCGAGGACGTCGGCACTGTACCAAACCGGCACTGTGCCGGACCGGCATTTCGTCAGACCGGCACAATGTTGAACCGCACTGTGTCAGACCCTTTCCTTGCTCCGTTCGCCGGAGGGGGTGCTGGGCCGTGGCGTCCTGCGCCAGTTAGGGAAGGCCCAGAACGTGTAGTCCTGTGCCTTGACTTCCTGCTCCGGAGTTTCCGCCGGGGTTTCCTGCTTGGCTTCAGGCTGGCGGTGGGTTTCCTTCTTAACGCCCCACCCGAAGTCCTTGCTGGATGAATAGCACATCGCAGACCTCCTTATCGTGACTGCCCCTTAATCGTCCTCCCGATGTGCCCAAGAGTCGACACCCTGCAGGCAATCCGGCACTACCCGGTGCCGCGCCCTTGCTGTCCAGGCTGCGAGGCTGCTGCGCTGCCGGCCCCCCGGGCCACGGTTATTGGGCCGTGGCGGCGACCGTCTCGGCCTCTTCGGGCCCGTGGAAATCGCAGGGGCCAAGGTGGCGGAGGGGACGGAGGCAGGTCCTGCCGGTGGGAAGGTGCACCATTGCGCAGCGGCCGGTTTTTGCCAGGTCTTCCCGGACCGTGGCATTGCTCAGGTCCGGCCGGAATTCTTCACCCACGCCGGCTTGTCCAGTGGCAGCACTCGGGAATTCAGCGTTCATGATGGGCAACTCCTCGTTGAGCTTTGGCCAGGTGGAGGATGCGGAAAGGCGCTGATAAGAGTCTGCTCCCGCCAGGTTACGGGAGGGTCAAAGGGGCGTTAGGCGCAGGTCAACTACCGTCCCGCTAGAATCCCAACTGGTGGGCCACCCGCAGCAGGAGGGCCTCCGAGCCCATCGGTCCCACCAGCTGGATCCCCATGGGGAGCCCGGTGCCCGCCGCATTGCCCGTCCAGTGCACCGGAACGGTGATCGCGGGAAGGCCGCAGACGTTGACCATGGATGACCACGGCGCGTATTCGCACTGTTTCCGGTAGTCGCCGTCGGCATCCCCCGGCCACTGCGTTGCAGGCCAGCGCTCATCGCCGTGTGCCGTCCCGGTGAACCAGCCCACCGGGCGTGGGGTCTGTGCCAGTGCAGGCATCAGGAGCAGGTCCCACTGTGCATATTGCGTCACGGTGTCCTGCTGGAACTGCCGCAGGAACGCGAGCGCTTCGGCCAGTTTGGCCGGGCTGCGCTGCTGGGCGCGACGGCGGAAGGTGCGGGTCAGCGGGGCCAGCAGCGCTTCCCGCTGGGGGCTGATCCTGGCGGCGCCCACGCCGGCGGTCCAGGCCGTGGTGAAGGCGTCCGGGTACCGGTTGTCGTAGCGGATGCTTGCCTCGGTGACGCTGTGCCCTGCGTGCTCCAGCAGCTTCTCGCCGGCCTCAAGCGCCTCCAGCGCTTCCGGCTCCGCGGTGAACGGGAACGTTCCGGACCATGGGCTGTCCAGCGTGACGCCGATCCGCAGCCGCGGGGGCTCCTGCGCCAGCGCATCCAAAAATGCGGCGTCCGGGACAAGGGCATCCATCATGAGCGCGGCGTCGGCGGCGCTCCGGGCCAGCGGGCCGGCCACCACCAGCCTGGCGGGGTCGCCCTGGCTTTCCCCGGCAGGCACCAGGCCCCGGCCCGGCTTCAACCCGACCAGTCCGCAGGCGGCCGCCGGAATCCGGACTGAACCGCCGCCGTCGGTGCCCGGGGCGAAGGGAAGCAGGTTGGCCGCCACCGCTGCCGCACTCCCGCCCGAGGAGCCGCCGGAGCTCCGGCTCAAGGCATGGGGATTGCGCGACGGCGGTGCGATGCGGTTTTCGCTGTAGGCCGTGAGGCCGAATTCGGGAACCTGGGTCTTTCCCAGGGAGATCGCACCAGCCTCCTTCAGGTGCGCCACCAGCGGGGCATCCGCGGGCGCCGGCTTGTGGTCCAGGGCAGCGCTGCCGTGGGTGGTCACCACCCCGGCCACATCCGTGAGGTCCTTGAAGGCCAGCGGCATGCCGTGCAGGACGGGCAGTGCGCTGGCGGGTGTCTGGGAACGCCGGGCATCTGCCGCCAGAGCCTGCCGCATGGCGTGTTCCGCTGTGACGGTGACGAATGCGCCCAGCAGCGGATTGTGCTGCTCCACCCTGGCCAGGAAGTGGGCGGCGGCGTCCTTTGCAGAGACTTCCCCTGAATGCAGGGCGTCCCTCAGCGCGACGGCCGACAGCTCGTGAAGCTCAGCCAAGGTACCGCGGCTCCACCATCTCCTCGACCACGTCGCCGTCTCCTCCGCGGGTGACCCTGTACGCGCCCTTGCCCCGGACCTCGGACACGGCCTCCACAAGTGACGTGCCGCGGTAGACCAGCCCCACGCCGTCGTCCGTGCAATGCGTTTCCCCGAGGGTTCCGTCCGCAACGAGCCGGTGGACCAGGGGCCGCCGGCGCGCTTCCGAATCGTAGTGCACGCCGTTGGCGTACGGCAGCAGCGCCAGGCCATTGCCCACGGCGCGCAGTTCGGGACCGAAAGAATCAGTGGTGCCGCCCTGGAACCAGCAGATGGAGCCTGCGGACACACCGGCCAGGATCACTCCCTCCTGCCACGCGGTGCGCAGGATGCTATCCAGCCCGTGGGCGCGCCACACCGCCAGGAGGTTCACCACCGAACCGCCGCTGACCCAGACCACGTCCTGCTCCAGGAGATGCGCTGCCGGGTCCGGATGGTTGGGCATGGTGAACAGGTTCAGGTGGCTGAACCGGACCCCGGCCAGGCGCGCTGCCTCATCCAGCTCCGCGTTGAACGCGCGCTGGTCGCCGCCCGCTGTGCCGAGGTGGGCCACTCTTGGGGCGCGCCCGCTGACGCCGGATAGCTCCACGGCGTGATGCAGGAGCAGGTCAAACTCCAGCCGCGTCCGGGCGCCTGGCTTGAGGCCGCCCGAGGTGGCCAGGATGGTGGGCTGCTCTGCGGGCACGCGTCCTCCTCAGGGTTTCCTAGAAGCCTAACTTGCCTGGCTGCCGGACCCGCCCGCGGTGGAAGCACTAGGCTTAACGGTGCATCCGACCGCCACGACAGGACTTCCCATGAGTGATTTCGATACCGTTCCCGTCCAGGACATCCCTTCCGACGCCGTAATTGTGGACGTCCGGGAGGACTACGAATGGGTGGCCGGGCACGCCGAAGATGCCGTCCACATTCCGATGGACCAGATCCCGGCGCGCCTGGACGAACTTGATCCGGACGAGGACCTCTACATCATCTGCCGCACCGGGGGCCGCTCCTTCCGCGTCGCGCAGTGGCTCAACGGCCAGGGATACACCGCGATCAACGTGGCCGGTGGCATGGACCAGTGGCTGGAGCTGGGCAAGCCGCTGGTCTCGGACAACGGTCTCAAGCCGATCGTCCTCTGATGCCCGGCTCCGCCGTCACCTACGCCTTCCTGGGCCCCGAGGGAACCTTTACCGAAGCCGCCCTGATGCAGGTACCGGACGCTGTCCAGGCCACCCGCATCCCGGCGTCGAACGTCAACGCGGCCCTGGACCTGGTCCGGGACGGTGCAGCTGACGCGGCAATGGTCCCCATCGAGAACTCCGTGGAGGGCGGCGTCACCGCCACTCTCGACGCGATCGCCAACGGGCAGGAACTGCGGATCATCCGCGAGGTCCTGGTTCCCATCAGCTTCGTTCTGGCGGCCCGGCCCGGTGTGGAGTTGGCAGACGTGCGCAGGGTGTCAACCCACGGGCATGCCTGGGCACAATGCCGGCTCTGGATGGACAAGAACATTCCCGCTGCGGAATACGTTCCAGGATCCTCCACCGCCGCGTCGGCCATGGGCCTGCTGGATGAGGACTGCCACTACGACGCCGCCATCTGCGCGCCGCTGGTGGCCCGGGAACAGCCCGGTCTCTCCGTTATCGCTGAGAACATCGGCGACAACCCGGGCGCGGTGACGCGCTTCATCCTGGTCAGCCGGCCGGGCAGGCTGCCGGAACGGACAGGCGCGGACAAGACGACCGTTGTGGTTCCACTCCCGGAGGACCGGCCGGGCGCCCTCATGGAAATCCTCGACCAGTTCGCCAGCCGCGGCGTAAACTTGAGCCGCATCGAATCACGCCCCACCGGGCAGTACCTCGGCCACTACTTTTTCAGCATCGACGCCGATGGCCATGCGGGCGATGCGCGCGTGTCAGATGCCCTGGCCGGCCTTCACCGGATCAGCCCCAACACCCGTTTCCTGGGCTCATATCCCCGGGCGGACATGCAGGAAACAGCGGTGGAGTCCCACACGTCGGATGAGGCGTTCGCGGCGGCAACGTCCTGGGTGGCGTCCATCCTGCAGCCCGGGTCTTCACCGGCAGAAAACGTTTCCGCCGCTTCGCCCACAGCGTAGGTAAATGCCGTCGCGGGTACTTCCGGGGCTGTGGACAAGTGCGTATGCTTACTTGATCCACATGGGGGATGGCCCCTAACGAAGGGAGCGGGTCATGACTACCAGCAGCACAGACAACGATGGCCAGGGGATGATCGTCAACCCCCGGCCCACTGCCGACAACCAGGACTGGGACGGCGACGACGCAGACCGTGCTGACCGCCTGCGCTTCGAAGAGGAACAGGCAATGATCCGTGAGCAGTCCGAAGCCCGCGCTGCCGCCAAGGCCGCAGCCCAGGCTGCGAAGGAAGCCCACGCCTGACAGGTTCCGTGCCCTGCCAGCCGCCCCTTATCGAACAGTTGCAGCCCGTCCTAAACCTGACTTCTCACCCGCACGAGCAACGACCGTGGATCCACCTGGACTGTCAGCCGGGTGGCCTCGCCTGATGTGTCGCCGTCGAGCTGTGTGGGCATCGGTTCAGGGCATTTGATGACGATCCTGCCGGACCGGTACACAGTCATGATGGGCAGCTTGCCGCTGTGCTTGAACAGGATCTTGACGTACATCAGCAGCCAGCCCAGGGCGCTGCGCGGGCTCATCACCACCACGTCCAGCATGCCGTCGTCGATCATGGCCTGCGGGATGAAGTCGATGCCGCCGGGCACCAGGCCGCAGTTGGCGAAAAGGACGCTGCGGATGTTCCGGGCCTGCTCGGGGCTGCCGTCCAGCGAGATGGAGATCTTCTTCCGCCGGCCGGGAAGGTGCCGCATACCGGCCTCGGTGTAGGCGAGCCAGCCCACGGCTTTTTTCAGGCCGGCGTTTGTATCTGCCAGCACCTCGGCGTCCATGCCGATGCCGGCGATGACCAGGAAAACATGCTCCGAGGAATGTCCGGTGCGGGAGTTCTCGATCGCCATCCGGGCGGTATCGATAAAACGCTGCCGGCCGAAGAGCGCCGTCTGGACGTTGGCGTGCAGGTCGTTGACGTCCAGGTCCACGTTCCGCGCCAGCAGGTTGCCGGTCCCCAGCGGAATCAGGCCCATGGCCACTCCCGTGTGGGCAAGGGACTCGGCCACCACCCGCACGGTACCGTCGCCGCCGCCCACCAGGACGACGTCGGGCTTGTGCGCCAGCGCGGCCTGCACCTGGCCGAAGCCGGGGTCCTCCGCAGTGGTTTCAAAAAAGACGGGCTCATCCCAGCCCGCCGTGACGCAGGCGCGCTGGATGTCTGCCCTCGCCTCACCGGAGCGCGTCTTGATGGGGTTCAGGATCACGGCGACGCGCTGCTGGCTGAGTCCCGACTCGTGCGCGTCCCCGCCCACCGCGCTGCGGATATGCAGGGCCTTGAGCTTGCGCACGCCCCACCAGCTGGAGATGGCGAAGGCAAGCGCCACCGCAATCAGCAGGTAGAGAATCAGGTCGCTCATGGTGCTTCAACAGTAGCCCGGCGGCGGATGCCGATCCGGCACGCCCGGGGCCCGCCCGTCGTCGTGCGAGGTATTGGATACCCTTATGGGGTGATCGACGTAAAAGACCTCAGCGAAAACCCGGACAAGTTCCGTGCCAGCCAGCGCGCCCGCGGCGCGGACGAATCAGTGGTGGACGCGATCATTTCCGCGGATTCCGCCCGCCGGGCAGCGCTGATCCGCTTCGAAAACCTCCGGGCCGAGCAGAACGCTTTCGGCAAAAAGGTGGCGCAGGCCAAGGGTGAGGAGAAGCAGGCACTGCTCGCCGAGGTCAAGGAGCTGGCCAACTCGGTCAAGGCGGCGTCCGCCGAAGCCGACGCTGCGCAGACCAAGCAGGAAGAGCTGCTGCGCACCATCCCGAACCTCATCGAGGACGGTGTTCCCGAGGGCGGCGAGGACGACTATGTAGTGGTCAAGACCGTGGGCACGCCGCGTGAGTTCCCCGACTTTGAGCCGAAGGACCACCTGGAAATCGGCGAGCTGATCGGCGCCATCGACATGGAGCGCGGTGCCAAGGTGTCCGGCGCCCGCTTCTACTTCCTCCGCGGCGTGGGGGCCCGGCTGGAGATGGCCCTGTTGCAGATGGCGATGGACCAGGCCATCGAGGCCGGCTTTATCCCGATGATCACCCCCACCCTGGTGCGTCCGGAGACGATGCAGGGCACCGGCTTCGATGTAAAGCACGACGCCGAAATCTACCGTCTCGCCGAAGACGACCTTTACCTGGTGGGCACCTCCGAGGTGGCACTTGCCGGGTACCACGCCGACGAAATCCTCGACTTCTCCAAGGGTCCCATCCGGTACGCCGGCCAGAGCTCCTGCTATCGCCGCGAAGCCGGCTCGCACGGCAAGGACACCCGCGGCATCATCCGTGTGCACCAGTTCAACAAGGTGGAGATGTTCATCTACACCACCGTTGAAGAGGCCGCCGCCGAGCACCAGCGCCTGCTGGCCTGGGAAGAGGAAATGTTGGCGAAGTGCGAGCTGCCGTACCGCGTGATCGACACCGCCGCCGGCGACCTCGGCACCTCCGCCGCCCGGAAGTACGACTGCGAGGCATGGGTTCCCACCCAGGGCGCGTACCGCGAGCTGACGTCTACCTCGAACTGCACCACGTTCCAGGCCCGCCGGCTGAACATCCGTGAGCGTGCGGTGAACTCGGAGGGCGTGGCCAAGGGCACCCGCGCCGTGGCCACCCTGAACGGCACCCTTGCCACCACCCGCTGGATCGTGGCGCTCCTTGAGCACCACCAGAACGCCGACGGCTCCGTGAACGTGCCCAAGGCCCTGCAGAAGTACCTGGGCGGCCTTGAGGTCCTCCCGGTCCTGTAGTTTCCCGCCGCGCCTCGAAAATCCCCGTCAAAGGGTCTAATCCCCTGGTAACGCCAAGGGGATTCGTCCATATGACGGGGATTTTCGCGTTGTGATCCCCGCCGCGGCGAGCTTCTGCCTCAGCAGCTCAGGGTTGGTCACTGCTTTCCAGTCCCAGCGGACAACTTTGTAGCCGAGTGCCCGAAGGCGGTCCTCGCGTTTCTTCTCGGCCAGGATGGCCTCACGGGTGCTCCGGCCGCCCAGCTGCTCGTCCTCGAGGTATTTGGCGTCTCCGTCGAACTCGCCGATGACGCCGAACTCGGGCCAGAAGAAGTCGGTCCGCCCGATGAACCCTTCGCTGTCGCGGAAGGAGTGCTGCAGGACGGGAGCCGGGAGCCCCAAGACGTGGATGAGTGCCCTGCTCCGGGACTCCCCAACAGACTCGGATGCTTCGTCAGCCAGTGCGAGGATATCCATGAGCCGGCGCAGCTTCGCAGCAGATCCGAGGCGCGCTGACGCTTGTTGAAGCTCGGCCCTCGACAAACCTGGCCCAACCTTGCAGCGGCGCCCCAACACCTCGTCCACTACCGCCACAGCTGCGGGGAGTTCCATCCGGACCGCACAGTCAACCACCGTCTGCGCCAGTGACGTTACCGCGAAACCGTGCGCCTCGACGGTGTCAACCTCCCAGTGATGCCGGAACAGTCCATATCCTCTCGTTGATTCCAGCCCGGTCAGCCCAGTTTTGGCATCCCTTGCTGCCCGGGTCGTGGAAGCAAGCCTGCCCGCTTTGTGCCGTGATGACGTCAGGATGTGAACGTGCTCAGGAACGCTGGGAAGCGGCAGCCGCCAGATCCGCAAGGCTGTCAGGAAGCAGAACCTCACCGAGGGATCTACAGCTGCCACTGCCGCTACCGTCACCGTGTAGCGGTCCCAGGCCTTGAGCGCCAGCCATGCCGGCTTGCTGTAGTAGGCGCCTGCCCTCACACGGATCAAGTTTCCCTTCGCATACGCGCGGCTGAGGTCGCGGCTGCTTCCCGTCAGGACTCGTCTGCGGGTGGACAGGATCAGGGCTGCGGGAGCGGATTCCATAACCCCCCATGCTGGGCGGAGCCTACCCGGACAGCCAGGCAAAGATACCGCCATGTGGATAAGTCCAAACAATTCCCCCCTATGTTCGCTTTTCCCCGCGGAACGCGGAGGGGAATTGACCATTGAGCGGGGGTAACCGAGCGTGCGGCCGGCGTGGGCCGAAAACGGAACCGCCGGCACGGGATGTTCACTTTCGGTTCAATAACTCTGTGGCGCGCGTCCTAGCGTCCTTCAGGGACGTCTGGTTCACTATGTGAATGACAACGCTGACTGAAACCTCAGTCGCCGGCAACGATGACCGGCGAGAGAACGACAACGACAACAATGGCCTGAAGCTGATGGTCGCCCTGGACGTGGACGGCACGCTCGTAGACCACGACGGCCACATGTCACCGGGCGTGCGGGAAGCCGCACAGGCTGTGGTGGCCGCCGGACATGAGGTCATGATCGCCACCGGCCGGTCGCTCAACGCCACGCTTCCCGTCATCGAGAACATCGGGATTGAGCGCGGGTACGCGGTGTGCTGCAACGGCGGCGTGACCCTGCGGCTGCACCCCGAGCTGGACAACGGCTACGAGGTCATCCACAAGGCCACCTTTGATCCTGCCCCCGCGCTCCGGGCCCTCCGAGAGAGGCTGCCCGCCGCAAAGTACGCGCTGGAGGATGAGGATGGCAACTTCCTCTCCACCGAGCGCTTCCAGGACCCGAGCTTCGGTGTCGAGGCCGTAGGCGTCGACTTCCACACCATGCTTGAGGCCACGGCCGTCCGCGTTGTGGTGTTCAGCACCGAAAACACCCCCGAGGAGTTCAACGAGGCGATTGAGCATGTGGGCCTCGCCGGCGTCACGTACTCGGTGGGCTGGACCGCCTGGCTTGACATCGCTGCAGCCGGTGTCACCAAGGCCAGTGCGCTGGAAAACCTCCGCCTCCAGCTGGGCATCGATCCCGACCGGACGGTGGCCATAGGCGACGGCCGCAACGACATTGAGATGCTCGGATGGGCGGGGCGGGGAGTGGCCATGGGCCAGGCTCCGGAGGAAGTCATCGCCGCCGCGGACGAAATTACCCACTCCGTGTTCGACGACGGCGCCGCCCACGTGCTGCGCAGCCTGCTGTAGCGCAGGACCAGGGTCCGCATGGCCTGGGTCCAGATGGCAGCGCTTGCTGCCTGCGTGGTTTTGGCCGGCCTGGCCGTCTTCCAGGCCGCCCTTATTGCCGGTGCCCCGCTTGGCAGGCTTGCCTGGGGAGGGCAACATGCCGTGCTGCCCGCCAGGTTGCGGATCGGCAGCGCCGTTTCCATCGTCCTCTATGCGCTTTTCGGGTATGCGGCGCTGGGCAGGGCCGGTACGGTACCGCCGCTGGGCGGCGAGTCCGCCGCAGCCGTCATCATCTGGGTGCTGACCGGGTACTTCGCGCTCGGCGTCGTCATGAACGCCATCTCCAGGAGCAAGCCGGAGCGCCTGGTCATGACGCCGGTCGCGCTTGTCCTGGCCGTGCTTTACCTGGTCTTGGCCCTTAGCTGATGCGCCGGCGCGGACATCGCGGCAGACTCCGGTGCCAGAGCCCCGTTGCAGTCAAGGCAGAATAGAAGGCATGACCCTTACGACGTTCGCCCTCGTCCGCCACGGCCAGACCGACTGGAATGCCGAGCGCCGGCTGCAGGGATCAACCGATATCCCGCTGAACGACGTCGGCCGCGGCCAGGCGCGTGACGCCGTCGCCGTCCTTGCCCCGTACGAATGGGACGCGATCGTCTCCTCGCCGTTGAGCCGGGCGGCCGAAACCGCAGACTTGATTGCCGAAGGGCTCGGGCTGGAAGTGGTGCGCCGCGTTCCGGAACTCACCGAGCGCAGCTTCGGACCGGCGGAGGGCATGCAGACCGGACCCGAACTGGACGCGCTGCGCGTCCCCGGCGGGTTCCAGGGCGCCGAGAGCGAGGACGAGGCAGCCGAGCGGGGACTCGGTGCGCTGGAGGCCCTGGCTGAGGAGTTCCGCGGCCAGCGGCTCCTGGTGGTTACGCACGGCACCCTGCTCCGCGTGAGCCTGAGCCGCGCCATTGGCCGAACGCTGACGAGTGTGGACAACGCGGTCCTTAACCTGGCGCACCACCACGCCATCGAAGGCTGGCAGCTCGAATACTTCAACGGCGAACCTGTTCTGGCTGCTACCCAGGGCTGAGTCGAACGCAGGGTTTGATCCGACCCCCCCCGCTGATCCGGCGGGGTCAGTCCGTGCTCAACACGGCGATTGCCCGCCGGCCCAGGCTGCCCACGATGTGCCGGTGCATGATGTCCCGGGCGCGGGCGGCGTCGCCGGAAATGACGGCTTCGGCAATCTGCTGATGTTCTTCCTGTACCCGGAGCCGGTCCTTTTCTGACTCCTCCTGACCCCTCAGGCCCACCTGCCGGTAGCGGTCGGCCTTGTCCCACAGACCCTCCAGGATGCCTGTCAGCAGCGGGTTGTGGGACGCCGTGTAGATGGCGCGGTGAAAATCGCGGTGGGCCCTCATCGCCGCAAGATCGGATGCATCCCGAAGCGGGACCACTTGCGCCAGTGCGGCTTGGATATCGTCAATGTCCGACGGCGTCCGGCTCTCCGCGGCGAGGCCCGCCGCCAGGGGGTCGAGGTTCTCACGGATGAGGTAGAGGTCCCTGGCTTCATCCGCCGTCAGGGCGGCCACCCGCGC
The DNA here is from genome assembly GCF_029222765.1 of Arthrobacter sp. Cr_A7. NCBI lineage: Bacteria > Bacillati > Actinomycetota > Actinomycetes > Micrococcales > Micrococcaceae > Arthrobacter > Arthrobacter sp. Cr_A7. Next base: position 59,817 of record NZ_JARHXQ010000311.1, read on the forward strand.
GTCTGAGTGTGACTTCAGTTCCACCAGTCCCTCGGCCGCCAGGCGGCGCAGGGCTTCCCGCAACGGGGTGGTGCTCACGCCTATTTCCTGGGCCAGCCTCGACTGGCTCAACACCGAGCCCTCCTCAATTTCCCCCGTGAGGATGCGGCGCCGCAATTCCTCGTAGGCGTAGGCATTCTTCGTGAGTATCGGTGGCGGGACAGGCAAGGGTGAACTCCTCAGGCGGGCTAGGTTATAAGCTATAGTCTACCCGTGACGCCAGCCCAGAACTGCGGCCCCTTCACCCAACTCCGCGTGAGCGGCGACGTGCTGCGGATGACCGACACTGAAGGTGCTTTCGGCCCCGACTACGGCAGGTTGCCCGTCGTCCTGCGGCTGCTTGCTGAAAACGTCCAGCGGAACATGCGCGGCCACGAGCGTGCGGAAGCCCTGGGCGCCCTCCGCCGCTGGCTGGACACCGGAAGCAGTACCGCCGAAATCGACTTCCTGCCCATCCGCGTACTGATGCATGACACCACCAGCACCCCGGCGCTGGTGGACATCGCCGCCATGCGGGATACCTTGGCCGAGCACGGGCAGGACCCGATGGCCCTGAATCCGCTGCTCCGGGTGGACGTCTCGATCGACCATTCGCTGGCCGTGGAAGAGTACGGGCGCCTCGATGCGGCAGCCCGGAACCTCAGGCACGAGATCCGCCGGAACCGGGAACGCTACCAGTTCCTCAAATGGGCATCGAAGGCGATGAATGATGTGCACATCAACCCGCCGGGTACCGGGATCATGCACACCATCAACCTCGAGCAGCTGGCCACCGTGGTGACCACGATTGAGAAAGACGGCGTCCGGTGGGCGGTTCCGGACATGATGGTGGGCACCGACAGCCACACCCCCATGATCAACGGCCTGGGCGTCCTGGGCTGGGGCGTCGGCGGGCTGGAGGCGCAGACCGTTATGTTCGGCATGCCCGCCACCCTGCGCATCCCGGACGTCGTCGGAGTCCGGCTCACCGGGGAGCTGAGGACCGGCACCCTGGCCACCGATCTCGCCTTGACCATCACCCACCGTCTCCGTGAAGTCGGTGTTACGGGCGAGTTCGTCGAATTTTTCGGGCCCGGCGTCTCCACCCTGACGGCGGGGGAGCGGGCCGTCGTCGCGAACATGGCACCCGAGTATGGCGCCACCACAGGCTACTTCCCCATCGACGACATGACCCTGGACTACCTCACGGGCACCGGCCGTCCGGCAGAGCACATCCGGCTCGTTGAGGCGTACGCCCGGCAGGCAGGTATTTGGTTCGATCCGCAGGCTGCCCCGGTGTACACGCGGGTCGTCGATATCGATCTCTCCACCATTGACATGCACGCTGCCGGGCCGCGGCGGCCCCAGGACCTCCTGCCCGTGGGCGGTATCCGCGAAGCCTTGCAGCAGGAGAGCGGGCCCGCCAGCCCGGGCGCCGGGCCGCTTCCGGACTTCCCGGTAGCCCTTGCCGCGATCACCAGCTGCACCAATACCTCGGATCCGCGCCTGCTGATCGCCGCCGGGCTGCTGGCCCGCAACGCCCGCCGAAGGGGCCTGGCAGTCCCGGACTGGGTCAAGACATCCCTGGCTCCTGGGTCTCCGGCGGCCGCCACTTACTTGAGGCGCGCCGGTCTCGTCGATGACCTTGCGTCAGTGGGCTTCGACATCGTGGGCTTTGGCTGCACCACCTGCATCGGCAATCCGGGACCGCTTACCCCTGCCGTCACCACAGTCCAGAAAGAGGGCACCAGTGAGCCGGTGGCCATCCTGTCCGGCAACCGCAATTTTCCCGGCCGGGTGCATCCCGACGTGGAACTCGGCTTCATCATGTCCCCGCCGCTGGTGGTGGCGTTCGCCCTGGCCGGCGATGCGAAGCGCGACCTCAGCACCGAGCCCGTGCAGCATGCGCCAGACGGAACACCTGTCTACCTGAGCGACCTGTGGCCCGCCCGCGAACACATCGATGCCCTGGTGGTGACGGCCAACCATCCCGCCGATTTCCGCCGGGACTTCCTGGCCGCAAGCCAGGATCCGCAGTGGCAGCGGGTCGAGGCTCCCGACGGCGCCCGCTACCCCTGGGAGGAAACGTCCACCATCCTGCGCCGGCCGCCCTTCGCGGCGCTTTCCGAGGGAAGCCTCCTGGGGCAGTACACGGCCCACCCGCTGCTGGTCCTGGGCGATGACATCACCACGGACCACATCTCGCCGGCAAGTGCCATCCCGCCCGCCAGCGGCGTGGCGGACTTCCTCGTGGACCGGGGCGAGGACAGGGCCGACCTGAACGTTTTCGCCTCCCGCCGCGGCAACTGGGAAGTCATGGCCCGCGGCGCCTTCCACAACAAGTCCGTCAGGAACCTCCTGCACCCGGAAGCTCCGGTAGGCCAGACCATCCACGCGCCCTCCGGGGACAGCATGCCCATCTGGGACGCGGCGCAGCGCTACCGGGCCGGGGGCGAATCCGTGGTCCTGGTGGCCGGCGAGCGGTACGGCATGGGGTCCTCGCGGGACTGGGCCGCCAAGGCCCAGCGGCTGCTCGGCGTCCGCGCAGTCATCGCCGCCGGCTTTGAACGGATCCACCGCTCCAACCTCATCGGCATGGGCATCCTTCCGATCGTTATGCCGCCGGCCATGAGGGGCAGCCTTCTCAGCCTGAAACCCGGTGACCGGATTATGCTGGACGCCGCCGAAGAGCGGATCAGCCCCCGCGCGGGCATCCCGGCCACAATTGTCCGCGCGGACGGGACTGAAGAAGCCTTCACAGCCGTCACGGCCGTGGAAACCCGGCTCGAATGTGAACTGCTGGCCGTGGGCGGCGTCATCCCCATGATCCTCCGCAGGACACTGCAAGGCACCGGGGTAACGTCTTAGCGCACCTCGAGGATCAAGCCCAACAGCCTGGCTGCCGCGGGACGGGCGGCGTGTTCCTCGTTCCACTGCGCCCGCGCCACCGCTTTGCTGACGGCCTGGGTGGTGATGCCCAGTTCCTGCGCCACGGCTTTCTGCTGCCCGCGCACGCCCGGCGTCAGCAGGTCAAGCACGCGCCACTCCGCCTCGGACCGGTCTCGGACAATATGCCCCAGGAGCCGCAGCACGGCCTCGGCGTCATGTGCAATATCCGCCAGCGGCCCTTCGACGGCCACCGGAACCCGCTCCTTGCTGCTGCGCAGCCGGTCCACTGCACGCCGGGCATAGACCAGGCCGTGGCCGGAGGCATCCTTAATCTGGTTGGGAAGCGGCTCGCTGACAGGGCCAACGCCGATCCCCACGTACCAGGAACCGCTGCGCAGCGCGATCAACGCCGCATCCACCGCCTGGTTCGGAGAGTCAACAATGCCCTGGACTTCATCCTCCACCGAGCGGTCGAAGTCCAGGCGCGCGGGGATGTGCCGCAGGTCCTTGAGCAACTGCGGTACCCGGTCCCCATCGCGCCGGACGTCCGTTTGATTGATGGTCAGCGTGAACATTCTGGGTACACACTACCCGGAAGCAGGAATCAGGGAATCTCGTATTACGGCTGGTCAAATGGGAGATGGTGGCAGCAAAGCATGGGCAGAGGTTGCCTCAGCCCGGCCCATCTGTTGCGATGGAGGGACGGCCGCTGACGGGCGGCGCACCCGACGTGAGGATGGTTATGGCCGGCAGCATGGGGCAGGAAGAACTCGAACTCGTCGACCGCTGGTGGCGGGCAGCCAACTACCTTTCGGTGGGCCAGATCTACCTCCGGGCCAACCCCCTGCTGCGCGAACCGCTCAAGGCAGAGCACACCAAGTCCCGCCTGCTGGGCCACTGGGGGACCACCCCGGGGCTGAACTTCGTCTACGCCCACCTGAACCGCGTCATCCGCCGCGACTCCACCGAGATGCTCTTCGTGGCCGGTCCCGGCCATGGCGGCCCCGCCGTCGTCGCCAATGCCTGGCTGGAAGGCACCTACTCGGAGATCTATGCCCACGTGGGCAACGACGAAGCGGGCCTGGCCGAGCTCTTCCGCCAGTTCTCCTACCCCGGCGGAATCCCCAGCCATGCCGCCCCGGAAAGCCCCGGCTCCATCAGCGAGGGCGGCGAACTCGGGTACTCCCTGGCGCACGCCTACGGATCAGTGTTCGACAACCCCCAGCTGGTCACCGCCGTCGTCATTGGCGACGGCGAGGCGGAGACCGGACCGCTGGCCGCCAGCTGGCACTCCCACAACTTCCTGGACCCCGCGGCCGACGGCGCCGTGCTGCCCATCCTGCACCTCAATGGCTACAAGATTGCCAACCCCACGGTCCTTGCGCGGATGCCCGAACAGCAGCTGGAACACCTGCTGCGCGGCTACGGCCACGAGCCGTACTTCGTCACGGTGGACGATCCGGCCGCCACGGAAAAGGCCCACCGGGACTTCGCCGAGGCGCTGGACCGGTGCCTCGCGGACATCCGTGCCATCCATGACGTGCACCGGTCACCCTCGGCCGATCCGGACGCAGGGGAAGACGGCGCGCCGCGCTGGCCCATGATCGTCCTGCGCTCGCCGAAGGGCTGGACCGGGCCGCGCTACGTGGACGGGCTGCAGGTGGAGGGCACGTGGCGCAGCCACCAGGTCCCGCTCTCCGAGGTCCGCACCAACAGTGGGCACCTGGGCCAGCTTGAGGAGTGGCTGCAGTCCTACCGGCCGGAAGAACTGTTCGACGGCGACGGCCGGCTCCGGCCCGACGTCGCCGAGGGTGCCCCCACGGGGGACTTCCGGATGAGCGCCACGCCGCACGCGAACGGCGGCGTGCTCCGGCGCGCCCTGAAGCTGCCCGCCTACCGGGACCACGCCGTCGAGGTTGTGCAGCCGGGAACCGAACGGGTCAGCCCCATGATCACCCTGGGCTCCTGGATGCGGGACGTCATCTCGCTGAACAAGGAAACGTTCCGGCTTTTCGGCCCGGACGAGACGGCGTCCAACCGGCTGCAGAACGTCTACGAGGTCACGGACAAGGTGTGGCAGTACCGGATTGACGACGTCGACGAGCACCTTGGGCGGTCCGGCAGGGTCATGGAGGTGCTGAGCGAGCACCTGTGCCAGGGCTGGCTGGAAGGCTACCTCCTCACCGGCCGGCACGGCGTCTTCAGCTGCTACGAGGCCTTCATCCACATTGTCGATTCCATGTTCAACCAGCACGCCAAGTGGCTGAAGGTGCACCGCACCCTGCCGTGGCGCCAGCCCGTGCCTTCGCTGAACTACCTGCTGTCCTCGCACGTGTGGCAGCAGGACCACAACGGGTTCTCACACCAGGATCCCGGGTTCATCGACCATGCCGTGAACAAGAAGGCGGAGGTCATCCGGGTGTACCTGCCGCCGGACGCCAACACGCTGCTGTCCGTGATGGAGCACTGCCTGGAGTCCACGGACTACGTCAACATCGTGGTCAGCGGGAAGCAGCCTTCACCCACCTGGCTGGGGCCGGCGGACGCCGCGAACCACTGCCGGCGCGGGCTGGGGATCTGGACCTTCGCCGGGTCCGAGGTGCCCGGCGAGGAGCCCGACGTCGTGCTGGCCTGCGCCGGCGACGTACCCACCGTGGAGACCGTGGCCGCCGCGGAACTCCTGCGGGAAGGTGCGCCGGGGCTGAAAGTCCGGGTGGTCAACGTGGTGGACCTGATGAGGCTGCAGGACGAGAGCGAGCACCCGCACGGACTCCCGGCCCGCGACTTTGACGGCATCTTCACAAGGGACAAGCCGATCATCTTCGCCTACCACGGCTATCCCGCCCTGATCCACCGGCTGGCCTACCGGCGCAGCAACCAGGAAGGCCTGCACGTGCGCGGCTACAAGGAAGAGGGCACCACCACCACGCCCTTCGACATGGCCATGCTGAACGGCATTGACCGCTTCCAGCTGGCCATCGACGCCATCGACCGCGTGCCGGGGCTGGCTGAGAAGCACTCGCTCCTGCGGCAGGACCTCCAGGACCGCCGCATGCGGGCCTTTGAACACACCCGGACGGACGGCGAGGACCCGGAGGAGATCCGGAACTGGCAGCGCTCCTAGCGGAGCAGCGCGGTCCTATTCGACCAGCGCGTCGAGTTTCGCGGAGGGCAGGTGGATCCAGCCCTCCGTGCGGGCGGCGGCCGCGTGGGCCCGGTCCGGCACCAGGGTCAGCCGGCGGGCCACCGCGCGGGCGGTAAGGGAAGCGACGACGGCGTCAAACAGGTCGTCCGATCCGGCCAGTTTGTTCCCGTGCCCGGCCAGGTCCAGCCACGGCGCCTGCGCCGTGAGCTTTCACGAGGTGGCCAGGCGTTCAGCTTCATACGGCAATGTTCAGGCACCATCTCGATGTGGCGGAAGACTGGCAGAATATGGGCACCAGCCTCAAGCTGCCACGAGGAAAGCGAAGCGCTGAGTTAGCTTCATCACAAGAATGTGCCCTCGCTAGATGAGTGCGTAGCGCGCTGAAGCCGACGCGGAGTGTCAGTGGCCAGCGCAAATAGGTTTAGGGCGTCAGCGGATAACTTTGAGAGATGGATGCCGAAACACAACGACTTGTTCTGACCGCTCTAATCTCCGCTAGTTCGGCAGTCATAGGCGGACTGGGTGGCGCGGTGTTCACCGCCCGGACAAACCGAGCCAACACTAAGGACACTCTCGCAGGTGCACAGCTTCTAGATGCGCAGAAGCACCTAGCGACGTTGGAGGCCGAACATGAAACGTGGCTGCGGAATAAGAAACAGGATGTCTATTTTGACTTTCTAGCGCTGGCAGAAAAACGAGCACGGACAATCTGGGCTACGTCATTTTCGGATGTGCTGGAAATGGATCATGAAGTAGCGGCGTCGCGGTCCAAACTAAAGCTCGTGGGAACCTCTGATGTTCGTTCAGCTGCCCTGGACATCGAACGTGGACTTGAAGATTTTGCCTTTGCTCACAAGTTGACTCGTCTGGCCTACGAGGCGTTGGCGGAGGACACGGAGAATGAGGAAGCAAAGGGCAATGCCGAAAAGCTAGTAGACGAATGTGCCGTGATTTACATGGGCGTGACCGACCACATGGTCGTCTACGTTGACGCTGTCCGACGTGACATCGGCAGTCACAGCGAGGACGACGAAATCATCAACAAGCGGAATCAGGAGGATCGGAACAGCCGTGATAACGACGACAACAGCAACTTTGACGGAGACAAGCCTTCCATGCCAGCCAGTACCGAACGCGAGCTAGCCTGATGTAGGAAGGTTAGCCGGAGACTGCGCTTCACAAGAGGCGGGGTCTTGCTGTGTATGTTGGCTCCATGGAATTCTTGTGGCCCCTGCTGGGCGGCGCGGTGGGAGCCGCCATTATCAATGGAATTGTGGGATATCTCAGGCTGCGGGCAGACAGGAGGGATGCTGACTCCAAGTGGAAGCGCGAGCAGGACCAGGCTCATGAATCCTGGATCAGGGATAAGAAAACAGAGGCTTATACCGAGTTTCTTGAGGAGGTCCAGGCCTTCATCCACCAGTTCTCTAGGTATAACAACGAGCACGGCACGACAGTGCAACAGGTGCTGGCGGCGTCCGGCGTGGTCAAGAACCATCGGCTCCTACTGTTAGCCTCCAGTGAGGTCCGGATGGCTCAGAGGGCTCTCGGCATGGAAATCAACCGCTCTCGGCGCATCCTGTCCCAGCCGCAGCCGCCACAACCAAGGGACCCAATCCTCGCAGAACTCAGCCACCAGTTTCACGGCAAAAGGGACGCCCTGCTAGCTGCCGCTCAGCGTGATCTGGGCATCACAGAAACAGACGGCGTTCCGATCATCGAAGTGATCAAACCTTAGTAGCTAAATATCCTTGGGAACAGCGGCGCCGGTCATTTCGCTGGCGCCGAACAGCTCCACGATCTCCTGGTCGTCCACGTCCAGGGACAGGTGCACCAGCCGTGCGGAACCCGGGAGCCACTCAATGACCGCCGCCGCGGTCTTCTTCGTGGCGGCTGCCAGGTCCACTCCGAGCGTTTTCACGTGACCAGACTTTACCTCCGGGAACCCCGCTGCCGCAGTGGACGTTGGATGACGCCCCGTCCCGGTTCTGCAAGGCTTGTGCCTGGGGGGCCATCCGGCTGACCGGGCCCGAAAGGATCATCTTCATGCCATGGCTTGATGTGCTCGGCAACGACATCCACTACACGGACTCAGGCAACGGCCAGCCTGTGGTGCTCCTGCACGGCCACGCCTCGGCGGCCGCCTGCTGGGAGCCGATCATCCGCGAACTCGAGCAGGACTTCCGGGTCCTGTCCTACGACACCTACGACCATGGCTGGTCCTCGAACTCCCCGCGGCAGGGCCCGCTGGTTGACCGGGCCGCAGAGCTTGAACACTTTCTTGACTCCCTCGGCCTGGAAAACCCTGTCATTGTGGGGCAATCCATGGGCGGCATGACCACGCTCCGCTGGGCCGTGCGAAACCCTGGCGATGCCGCTGCCCTGGTGGTCTGCGGCATGGGCTGGCCGCTGGTGGTGCCGCCTCCGGGACAGCCCGGCCAGCCGGAGAAGTTCGAGGTCTTCAGCTCACTTGATGCAGACGAACGGATCTGGCTCGGTGTTGGAAATTCCTTCACCCAGCGGTGGATCGCGGAAAACCCGCTCGACTACGCCCGCTACATCCGGGTCCGGTCCACCGCTGCCGCCATAGAAGCGGCACGCCACCCGCGGAGCCTGGAACAGAGCCAGGGCGAGTTCCTCAGCGCCGACCCGCAGGACGTGGACTCGTTCCAGCGGGGACTGGAATCCATCTCCAGCCCGCTGGCGCTGCTGATCGGGGATGAGGAAAGGCCGCGCATCCGCCGCGGGGCAGAGCATGTTGCCGCTACGGTGCCGGGCGCGCGCCTCGTGGTCGTCCAGGACGCCGGCCACAACGCCTACTTCCAGCGCCAGGACATCCTGGTGGAAACCATCCGCAGCACGGCTGCCAGCACACGGGGCCGCTGACGCGGGTGGGGTGGCCGGAGCTCCGACCTGTAGGTGAGTGCGCCCGGAATCCCGCCCTCCGAACCAAGGTCTTCACCCCGGGCAAAGCCCGCCCAGAGCGCCCGCAGCTGCCGGCCCACAGCGTTCACGTCCTCCCAGCCGGCGCCGGCGATCAGCCCCACGCCGTCCCAGGTGCTCCGGTTGCCGAAAAGCAGCGGGAGATCAATGGTGTGGGCGGCGCCGAAAATGTTGCCCGGGGCATGCCAGTGCAGGATGTAGCGGTGCGCATTCCCGCCCGCCCGGGAGTGCCGGCGGGCAAACTTTCGCGCAGCCCAGCCGTAGACGGTCTCGGTGACCACCCAGTTGATGGCCCGCAGCGCCGCATCACCCACCACCGGCACCGTGCCAAGCCTGCTGAGGTGCGGGCTGCGGGGCAGGAACAGCCGGCCTTCCTCGGACGTGTGCCCGATCAGCACCTCGATCCCGGGAGCTGAGCGGTTCCAGGCCTCCTCGATTCCGGCTTCCTCCGGCAGCGGTGCATGCCCGTACTGGGTCCCGAACGGCATGGCGGCCAGCATCCCGAACCTGCGGGCCACCTGGGCCACGTGGTTCTCCCGTTCCACCACGTCCATGGCCGGAGTTTCCGCGGTGACGGCCTCCGCGGCGATCCCCATGGCATGGTTCATCTTGGCCCGGCCGCGTGCGATGCCCAACGGTGCGCTCTGGATGATGGCACGCTGGAAGAGCTTCGGCGCTTCCGGGGTGGCCATCAGGTGGGCGATGGCGTCACCGCCGGCGGACTGCCCAAATGCGGTGACCCGGCTGGGGTCACCGCCAAACGCTGCGATGTTGCGCCGGACCCAGCGGAACGCCTCGAGCTGGTCCAGCAGTCCCAGGTTCCCCGGGCGGCCCGTGCGCGTGGCCAGGAACCCGAACAGTCCCAGCCGGTAGGTTACCGAAACCACCACCACCCGGTTCTCGGCCACCAGGACTGCAGGATCGAAGATGGCGAGGTCGCCGGACCCGGTGGTGTAGGACCCGCCGTGGATCCACACCATGACGGGCAGCCGTTCATCCGGGCACAGCTCCGCAGGCATGGTGATGGACAGGTTCTGGCAGTCTTCGCTGCCGGGGAGTTCGCCGTACCGGGTGCCCAGGACGTCGTCGAGGAACGGGACTGGCCCCTGTGGGCAGGCCGGTGCGGGCGAGGTGGCAGTAAAAGGCTGGCTCCAGTCCGGCACCGGGACGGGCGGCTGGAACCGGGCGGCCGTGGCATAGGGAATGCCGGTGGCGCGGAGGACGTGCCCGTCCCGCCACCCGGTGACGGGTCCGCAGGGCGGGCTGAAGACAGGTGCGGAGTTCACCGAACCCACCTTAAACCACAACCCTTAAGCAACAACGCGGAGTCACTTCCGGCCCAAATCCGGCGGCGGATTGGGCGCGGAGTGACCCCGCGTCGATGGCTGGGCCCACGCCGTCAGGGTTCCCTGACCGAGTGAAGCGAGGTGAGGGAGACGGTGGGGACTAGTGGCCGGTGGGCACGTAGCGCTTGATGGAGGCTTCCAGTTCGGCTTCGGCGGCGGCGCGGTCGCCCCAGCCTTCGGCCTTGACCCACTTGCCCGGCTCCAGGTCCTTGTAGCGGGTGAAGAAGTGCTCGATTTCCTTGATCAGGAAGTCGTTGACGTCGCTGACTTCCTGGATGTGGTCGAAGCGGGCGTCAACCGGGACGCAGAGGATCTTGGCGTCTCCGCCGCCGTCGTCCGTCATGTTGAAGACGCCGATGGGGCGGGACTCGACGATGACGCCCGGGTGCAGGTCGAAGTCCTGCAGGAGCACCAGTGCATCCAAGGGGTCGCCGTCTTCGCCGAGGGTGTTTTCGAAGTACCCGTAGTGCGTGGGGTACTGCATGGAGGTGAAGAGGACGCGGTCCAGGCGGACGCGGCCGGTCTCGTGGTCAACTTCGTACTTGACGCGTGATCCCTTGGGGATCTCGATGGTCACGTCATGCTTCATGGAATGCTCCTCGGCAATTGCAGGGGGTGCGCGGCACATCTGACGGGCCCACAAAAAGGAGTGTCCGTGCCGCCGACTACTATTGAGGATATAGCGAGAGGCCCTGGAATCAGGAACTTGTGGGGATATTTCAGGACTTGAGGACCGGCACCAGCATGACCAAAACAACCGTCACGGACGCGTGGACTGATCGCGTCCGGCGGGCTGCGGACAGCGGGCTGGCAGCCGTGAAAAGCTCCTGGCCTGCCGTCCTGCTCACCGCGCTCCTGGTTGCCCTCGCCGTCCCGGCGGCCCTGCTGGTGGCCCCCGGGTTCCTCGGACCCGAGCCCCCTGCCCCCGCACCGCCGGCTCCCGAATGGCAGCAGGTTCCGGCCACACTGTCGGCCCCTGAGGGGCTTGCCCCGTTGGATGCCTCCGCGGACATTCCGTCCCCGGAGGCGGTCACCACCCGGCTGGACCCGGTGTTGAAGACCGACGGCGGCGGTACTTTCACGGGGCTGGTCCAGGATGCGGTGACCGGCCAGGTCCTCTTTGACCGGGGCGGCTCCGAAAGCCGCGTGCCGGCGTCGAACCTGAAGCTGCTGACCGCGGTGGCCGCGCTGCGCTCATTGGGCCCGGACCGCCGGTTCACCACCAGCGTGACCGCCGGTCCCGCCGCCGGGCAGGTGGTCCTGAAGGGCGGCGGCGACGTCCTGCTCGGCGCCGGTGAATCGGCCGGTGAAAAGGTGATGGGCCACGGCGGCCTGGCAACGCTGGCGGCCCAGACAGCTGCGGCGCTGCAGGGCGCCGGAACAGCGGGGGAGATCAAGGTCCTGGTGGACGATTCCCTTTTCACCGGCCCCGCCCTTAATCCGGGATGGCAGGCCGGGGATGTGGCTGCCGGTGAGGTGGCCCCGCTGTACCCGCTGGCGCTGCATTCGGCACGCTTCGATCCTGCCGTCACTACGGGGCCGCGCCCGCAGGATTCCGCCATCACCGCAGCGGAGGAATTCGCCGCCCGGCTGCGTGAGGCAGGTGCCGCGGCGGGGCTGACCGTGGCCGCCGCCGTCGAACGTGCGCCCGCGCCCGCAGGTGACACTGCCATCCCGCCGGTCCTGGCGGAAGTGCAGTCGGCCACCGTCGCGGAGCAGGTTGACCTGATGCTGCAGGTCTCCGACAACTACCTGGCCGAGGCTTTGGGCCGGATGGCTGCTGTGGCGGCCGGCCTGCCGGGCAGCAACGACGGCGCCACGGCGGCCGTCCGCGCGCAGCTTGCCGGGGCCGGAATCCCCTCGGACTCCATGCAACTTGTGGATGTCTGCGGGCTGGCCATAGGCAACCAGGTCTCGGCCCGCCAGTTCGCCGAGGCGGTCCGCGCCATCACGTCCGGCACGGACAGCAGGCTCCGCGAGGCGCTGGACGGTTTTCCCGTTGCCGGCCTGACAGGCACCCTGGACGCGAGATACGGGGAGGAATCGACGGCGGGCGGCGCCGGGCTGGTGCGCGCCAAGACCGGAACCTTGAACACGGTGCTGGCGCTGAGCGGTTACGTGGTGGATGCGGACGGGCGGCTCCTGGTGTTCTCCTTCATCGGAAACGGTCTCACCCCGGGTGCCGCGGGCAACAGGGTGGCCCTGGACAGGGCCGCAACAGCCCTCGCCGCCTGCGGCTGCCGCTAGCTGCGTGGTTGCTGCCGCCGTGGTTCGCCGGTGAGCGAACTTAAGGACGATCCCCGGCCTGCTGTGTTCTGATGGGACTTATGGAGTCCACTGCAGGTGAGTCGTCAGCACAAACGTTGTCCAACCCGGCCCAAGCCCTGATCAATTGGGACCTTGCCGCCTCCACCGCGGCACGGCTGGCTCCTGCCGGGCCTGACTTGAGCAAGGCCGCCATCGGCGAAGCCGTGGACAGCCTGCGCCGGCTCGCGGACGCCTCGGTGGAGCACGTCCACGAAATCAGCGGATTGGAGGCGGCCAGGGACCTCCGCGACTCCACCGTGCTGGTGGTGGACCGTGCCTCGTGGGCCAAGGCGAACACCCAGAGCTTCGCCGTGATGCTGAAGCCCGCCATGGAAAAGATGCTGGAAAGCCGCCGCGGCTCCCTCAGCCCGGCAGCTGCCAGCGTCAGCGGCGCCATCACCGGCAGCCAGCTGGGCGCCATCCTGGCGTTCCTGTCCAGCAAGGTCCTGGGCCAGTACGATCCCTTCGCCGCGCTGGCCGAAGGCTCCAACGCGCCCGCCGGCGGCAGGCTCCTGCTCGTGGCCCCGAACATCATCTCCGTGGAACGCGAACTGAACGTCGCGCCCGAGGACTTCCGCCTGTGGGTGTGCCTGCACGAACAGACCCACCGGGTGCAGTTCGCCGCCGCGCCCTGGCTCCGCCACCACATGCTGCAGCAGATCGACGAACTCAGCGTTCACCTGCTGGGCAACGTCGATTCGCTGATGGACCGGGCAACCGCTGCCGCCCGATCGCTCAAGGACCGCTCCGCCACCGGAAACACTCCCGGCCGCGGCGCCATCCTGGACCTGCTGCAGGACCCGGAGGAAAAGGCTGCCATCTCGCACCTCACCGCCGTCATGAGCCTGCTGGAGGGCCACGCGAACGTGGTGATGGACGGTGTGGACGCCAGCATCGTCCCGTCCGTCAAGACCATCCGGCAGCGGTTCAACGACCGCGGCAAGGACCGCGGTGTGATCGAGAAGTTTATCCGCAGCCTCCTTGGACTGGACGCCAAGATGCGCCAGTACTCCGACGGCGCCCGGTTCGTCCGCGCCGTGGTGGACGTTGCGGGAATGGACGGCTTCAACAGGGTCTGGGAGTCTGCTGACCACCTGCCCACCGAACCGGAGATCCACGACGCCAAGCTGTGGCTGGACCGGATGGGCCTGTAATTGCCTGACGTTCCCCGCGTTTCCCTTCCTTCCCCGGCCGGCAGCGGCCGGCGGCGGCCCGGGAGGCTGGCGCCCGTCGTAGGCACCGCGCGGAAGATGGTCCAAGAGGCACTCGCCGGGGCCGGTTATCCGCATCACGTACTGGTGGCCTGCAGCGGCGGGCCGGACTCCCTGGCGCTCGCCGCCGTCGCGGCCTACTTCGCACGGCGCGGCCATGTTGATGGCCACACCGTAACGGTAGGCGCGGTGGTGGTGGACCACCAGCTGCAGGAAGGCTCAGGCCAGGTGGCCGCGCACACCGTGGAGGTGCTGCAGAACCTCGGGCTGGCCCCTGTGGAAATCCGGGCCGTGACCGTGGCAGGCACCGGCATGGGCCCCGAAGCCGCCGCCCGGGATGCCCGGCATGAAGCGCTGGAAGCGGCTGCGGCCGGCCAGGGCGCGGAGGCCATCCTGCTCGGACACACCCTGGACGACCAGGCTGAACAGGTGCTGCTGGGCCTGGCCCGGGGCTCCGGTACCCGTTCGCTGGCCGGAATGCGGCCCGCCCGGGGTATCCTGCTGCGGCCGTTCCTGGGGCTTCGCCGGGCGGACACGGAAGAGATCTGCGAGGTGGAGGAGCTGGACCCCTGGCACGATCCCACCAACACGGACCCGTCCTTCGCCCGGTCGCGCACCCGCACCGAAGTCCTCCCGCACCTGGAGGAAAAACTGGGGCCCGGCGTCGCCGAATCCCTTGCCCGGACGGCGTCCATCCTGCAGCTGGACGCCGACTACCTCGAGGATGTGGCGGAAGCCACCTTCGCCTCCCTGGCCGAACGGAACGGGCCGGAAGTCAGTCTTCCGGAGGAGGCGTTGCGCGCCCTGGCCCCCGCCATCAGGTTCCGCGTGATCGCCAAGGCCGCGGCCGACGTCGGCGGGCAGCAGCCCAGCTACAAGCGCCTTTTGGCGGCGGAGGCGCTGCTGAGGAGGCAGGGCTCCGCGGGCCCCGTTGAACTTCCGGGCGGGGTGAGCGCCTACCGGCTGTCCCTCGCGCAGCTCGACGCGTCGCCCGCCGCCGGCCGGCCTGCCGGCTCGGATAACCCCGGCTCCGTTCCCCGTGAAGGGCCGCGCTGTGGGAAGCTAGTGTTCCGGCCTCAAAAACCGCCCACAAAATAGTCGCACCCCGCATCTACACAGGAGCCATTGGTGGATTCAAACGACGTCCAGGCAGACCTCAAGCACGTTCTCTACACCAAGGAACAGATCCAGCAGCGGATCACCGAACTCGCTGCCCAGATCGACAAGGACTATGAAGGCCGCGAAATCCTCATTGTCGGTGTGCTCAAGGGTGCCGTGATGGTCATGGCGGACCTGGCCCGTGCGCTGCACAGCCACATCTCCATGGACTGGATGGCTGTTTCCTCCTACGGCTCCGGCACCCAGTCCTCCGGAGTGGTCCGCATCCTGAAGGACCTGGACACGGACCTGATGGGCAAGGACGTGCTGATCGTCGAGGACATCATCGACTCCGGCCTCACGCTCTCCTGGCTGAAGACCAACCTGGAATCCCGCGGCACCGCCTCGGTGGAAATCTGCACCGCCTTCCGCAAGCCCACGGCCGCCAAGGTGGAGATCGACGTCAAGTACGTCGGTTACGACATCCCCAACGAGTTCGTTGTCGGCTACGGCCTGGACTACGCCGAGAAGTACCGCAACCTGGACTTTGTGGGCACCCTCGCGCCGCACGTTTACGAGTAAGCCACCTTCCGCGCCCTACGAAGCGTCGTATGAAAGGGAAGGCCGGCTGAACAGGAACATCGGCATCAAGGATGTGGCATTGGCGGCAGGGGTGTCCGCCACCACCGTGTCGCACGTCCTGAACGACGTTTCCTACGCGCGGATCAGCCCGGAAACCCGCGGCAAGGTGAAGGCCGCGGCCCTGGAGCTGGGCTACGGTCCCAACCGCGTGGCGCAGGCCCTGCGCAGCCGCCGCACCGGGGTGCTCGGGCTGGTCAGCGAGGACGTCGCCACCACCCCGCACGCCGGCCGGATCATCCTCGGCGCGGATGAGGCCGCCCGCGCCCGCGGCTACACCCTGATGGTCATCAACACCGCGGGATCGGCCAGCCGGGCGTCCCGGGAAAGCGACGTCGAGGCCGTACTGGAACGCCAGGTGGACGGGATCCTCTACGCCACCATGTACCACCGGTACCTTGAGGCACCCGCCAACCTCGCCAGGGTGCCTGCGGTCCTTGTGGATGCTGTGACCGCGGACGGCGGTTTTCCGGCTGTTGTGCCGGACGAGCACGGCGGCGCCACCGCTGCCGTCGATGCCCTTCTCGCAGCCGGCCACACGCGCATCGGGTTCATTAACAACACGGAGGACGTGCCCTCCACCTCGCAGCGGCTCCGCGGTTTCCGGGAGGCCCTGACCCGGGCAGGCCTCGACGGCGAAGCCGCCCCTGTTGTGGCGGTTTCGTCCAATGCCGCCGGGGGATATACGGCAGCCGGCCGGATCCTCAGCGGTGGCAACCCGCCGTCGGGCCTTTTTTGCTACAACGACCGCATGGCCATGGGGGCGTACCGAGCGGCAGCCGAGCTGGGGCTGTCCGTCCCGGGCGACCTGTCGGTCGTCGGATTCGACGACCAGGCCCTGATTGCCGGCAGCCTCCACCCCGGGTTGACCACCGTGGCGCTGCCCCACTACGAAATGGGCGCCTGGGCCGTGAACCACCTGATCGACACCCTCGAAGGCAGAACCGGCGGCGATGACCCCGACGCCGGAACCACCACCCTGGAGTGTCCGCTGGTCATCCGGGAGTCCGTTGCGCCGCCGCGGCAGTAGGACCACCGCACAGGCCCCACCCCTCCGTGTAGCTACGCCCACAGGGAACTTTTGCTTTCCATCATGCGTGATCTACTCCGGACGGTGTATAGCTAGAAGCTGACGCAGCACCATCACGCGCGCAAACTACTCGCCGTGCAGCACTACCAGAAGGGACGGGGCCAGCCCCCGAACAGATGAAAGCTAAGAACTTTTTCAAGGGCCCGGGCATCTGGATCGTCGTTGTGGTCGGTCTGCTCCTTGTGGCTTTTGCAACGCTGGCTCCCGGCGGTGCGGCACGGATTGACACCGATAAGGGCCTCGAACTGCTCTCCGGCAACCAGGTGGAGCAGGCAAAGATCTTCGATGGTGAAAACCGTGTTGACCTGACGCTGAAGGAAAACCTGAACCTGGAAGGGCAGGACAAGGGCAAGAGCGTCCAGTTCTACTTTGTGGACGCCCGCGCCGAGGACATCGTCAGGGCAGTCACCGCCTCCGACCTCAGCGGCGGCTACACGGACCAGCCCATCGAGAGCAACTGGTTCTCCGGCCTCCTCTCCCTCCTGATTCCCGTCATCCTGCTCGGCGCGCTGTTCTGGTTCCTGATGACCCGGATGCAGGGCGGCGGATCCAAGATCATGCAGTTCGGCAAGTCCAAGGCCAAGATGGTCAGCAAGGACATGCCGCAGGTGACCTTCGCCGACGTCGCCGGTTCTGACGAAGCAGTGGAGGAACTCCAGGAGATCAAGGAATTCCTGCAGGAACCGGCCAAGTTCCAGGCCGTCGGCGCCAAGATCCCCAAGGGTGTGCTGCTCTACGGCCCGCCGGGCACCGGTAAGACCCTCCTGGCCCGCGCTGTCGCGGGTGAGGCCGGCGTTCCCTTCTTCTCCATCTCCGGTTCCGACTTCGTCGAAATGTTCGTCGGTGTGGGTGCCTCCCGTGTCCGCGACCTCTTCGAACAGGCCAAGGCGAACTCCCCGGCCATCATCTTCGTGGACGAAATCGACGCCGTCGGCCGCCACCGCGGCGCCGGCATCGGCGGCGGCAACGACGAACGCGAACAGACCCTCAACCAGCTGCTGGTTGAAATGGACGGCTTCGACGTCAAGACCAACGTCATCCTCATTGCCGCCACCAACCGCCCCGACGTGCTGGACCCCGCACTGCTGCGCCCGGGCCGCTTCGACCGCCAGATCGGCGTGGAAGCGCCGGACCTGATCGGCCGCGACCAGATCCTGCAGGTGCACTCCAAGGGCAAGCCGATGGCGCCCGGCGTGGACCTGAAGGCCGTGGCCAAGAAGACGCCCGGATACACCGGCGCCGACCTTGCCAACGTCCTCAACGAGGCCGCGCTGCTCACGGCCCGCTCCAACGCCAACCTCATTGACGACCGCGCCCTGGACGAGGCCATCGACCGCGTGATGGCCGGACCGCAGAAGCGCAGCCGCGTCATGAAGGAACACGAGCGCAAGATCACCGCCTACCACGAAGGCGGCCACGCGCTCGTGGCGGCAGCCCTGCGCAACTCGGCGCCCGTCACCAAGATCACCATCCTTCCCCGCGGCCGTGCCCTGGGCTACACCATGGTGGTTCCGGACAACGACAAGTACTCCGTGACCCGCAACGAACTCCTGGACCAGATGGCCTACGCCATGGGCGGCCGCGTGGCCGAAGAAATCGTGTTCCACGATCCGTCCACCGGCGCTTCCAACGACATCGAAAAGGCCACCGGAACCGCCCGCAAGATGGTCACCGAGTACGGCATGAGCGAGCGGGTGGGCGCTGTCCGGCTCGGCCAGGGCGGCGGCGAGCCGTTCCTTGGCCGCGATGCGGGCCACGAACGCAACTACTCCGACCAGATCGCCTACGTGGTGGACGAGGAAGTGCGCCGCCTCATCGACCAGGCCCATGACGAGGCCTACGCCATCCTCACCGAGAACCGCGAGGTCCTGGACCGGCTGGCGCTCGAACTCCTGGAACGCGAAACCCTGAACCAGGCCGAGATCGCCGACATCTTCCGCGACATCCGCAAGCGCGACTTCCGCGAGGTGTGGCTGTCCAAGGAGACCCGCCCCGTCCAGATGGCCGGCCCCGTGGAAAGCCGCCAGGAGAGGGCCGAGCGCGAGGCGCAGGAAGAAGCCAAGCAGGCCCGTTTGGACGAGCCGCTGGACGCCAACCCTCCGCATCCGCAGGGCGTTACGGAAGACGCACCGTTTCAGGGCGGCGTCCCCGAATCGGGGCCGGACACCCTTCGCGGCTAAGCTTTCTCTGTGACTCACTTCGACGACGACGACGTTCCCGCCTCCGCCGGATACCCGGCGGAGGACGGATCCTCCCACTCCAAGCACCAGAAAGTGGACCGGCCCCGGATCGAGGCGGCCGTCCGGGAGATCCTTCTCGCCATCGGTGAAGACCCGGACCGCGGCGGCCTGGTGGACACCCCCAAACGGGTGGCCAAAGCCTACGCCGAGGTTTTTGCCGGGCTGCACCATGACCCCGCGGATGTCCTGTCCACCACGTTCGACCTTGACCATGAGGAACTGGTCCTGGTCAAGGACATCCCCTTCTACTCCACGTGCGAGCACCACCTGGTGCCGTTCCACGGCATGGCCCACGTGGGCTACATCCCCTCGCATGAGGGCAAGGTCACCGGGCTGAGCAAGCTGGCCCGGCTCGTGGACATCTATGCCCGCCGCCCGCAGGTGCAGGAGCGGCTCACCACTGAGATCGTTGAGGCGCTGGTCCGCTACCTGAAGCCGCGGGGCGCCATCGTCGTTGTTGAATGCGAACACATGTGCATGTCAATGCGCGGTATTCGCAAGCCCGGAGCGAAGACCGTCACCAGTGCGGTCCGCGGGCAGCTTCATGACCCGGCCACCCGTGCCGAAGCCATGAGCCTCATCCTCGGAAGGTAACAAACAGACCATGGACTCACTCGCTGCAGCCCCGGGAACCGGGCCCGCAACTTCGCCGCTGCCCATCCTGCGCAAACCGCGGCCGGCCGCCCGTTTCGAAGACCTGCCCACCGACCGCACCCTGGTCATGGGGATCCTGAACGTCACCCCTGATTCCTTCAGCGACGGCGGCAAGCACGCCACGTCCGACACCGCCATCGCCGCCGGCCTGCGCATGTTCTACGCCGGTGCGGACATCATCGACGTCGGGGGAGAGTCCACCCGGCCCGGCGCCGAAGACGTCAGCCCCGAAGAAGAACAGCGCCGCGTCATCCCCGTTATTGAGGCGCTGGTCAAGGCCGGTGCGCTGGTCAGCATCGACACCACCCACGCCGCCACTGCCGCGGCCGCTGTGGAAGCCGGGGCCGCCATCATCAACGACATCTCCGGCCTCAGCATCGAACCGGAAATGGCAGAGCTTGTGGCTGCGTCCAAGGTTCCGTACATCCTGACCCACCGCCGCGGCGACGCCCGCACCATGAATTCCCTTGCCGAGTACACGGACGTGGCCGGGGACGTAGTGGCTGAACTCGCCGGCGTCCGGGACAAGCTCTATGCCGCCGGCGTCAGCCAGGACCAGATCATCATCGATCCGGGCCTGGGTTTCGCGAAGAACGATGCCCAGAACTGGGAACTTCTGCAGAACCTGGACCAGCTGCACAGCCTGGGCCACAAGGTGCTGGTGGGAGCGTCCCGCAAGCGGTTCCTTGGAACCCTGCTCACCGTGGCCGGCAAGTCCGCGTCCCCGGAGGAGCGCGACGGCGCCACCGCCGCAATCACCGCCATCAGTGCCTACCGCGGCGCCTGGGCCGTCCGTGTGCACGACGTCGGCTCCAGCCTGGACGCCGTCAAGGTTGCCGCCCGCATGGCCGCAGTACCCAAAATTCAGTAGGGCCGGGGGACCCATGGACAAAATTACGCTGACCGGTGTGACCGCCGTCGGCCATCACGGAGTGTTTGATTTTGAACGCCGCGAGGGCCAGCCTTTTGTTGTGGACGCAGTGCTTTACCTGGATTTCGCCGCGGCGGCGGAGTCCGATGACGTCCGCGACACCGCGCACTACGGCGAGGTGGCCCAGCGTATTACCGAATGGGTGTCGGGCGAGCCGCTGAACCTGATCGAAGCCCTGGCCGTCCGGATCGCGGACAGCCTGCTGGCCGAATTCCGGCTCCACGCCGTGGAGATCACCGTGCACAAACCGCAGGCGCCCATCGAGGTTCCCTTCGGCGACGTGGCCGTCACCGTCCACCGCGGGAATCCGGTCAGCGGGAATTCCGTCCGCCGGGAGTCAACCTTGAATGGGGGGACACCGTGAATGCCGGTTATGCCAAGGTAGTGCTGGCTCTTGGCAGCAACCTGGGGGAACGGAACGACACCCTCTCCGAGGCGGTCGCAGATCTTGTCGATCCGCCGGAGGTGCGCCTCCTGGCGGTGTCCCCGGTGGTCCAGACCAAGGCGGTGGGCGGCCCGGCCGGCCAGCCAGACTTCCTGAACATGGTCATCACCGCGGAAACCAGCCTGGCTCCGCTGGAACTTCTGGCACATTGCCAGGCGGTGGAGAACAAACACCACCGTGTCCGCGAGGTGCACTGGGGGCCGCGGACGCTCGACGTCGACGTCATCACCTACGGCGACCTCCGCAGCGACGACCCCGTGCTGACCCTGCCTCATCCGCGCGCCGCCGAACGCGCCTTTGTGCTGTACCCGTGGTCGCTGATCGAACCCGCGGCAACCCTGAACGGTGAACGCATCAGCGCGCTGGCCGCCCGGGCGGCGGACTACGGCGATCTTGCCCCGTTCGACGGCTTCGGCGACTTCGATGGCATGCCCACTGCCGGGGCGGTGGAAGAACGATGAAGCCCATCAACCCGCTGCGCCTCATGCTGATCGGCATCATTTTGGCAATCGCGGGCTGGGCGGCCACCGTGGTGACCAGCCGGTACAGCATGGCCACTCCCGTGCTGCCCGCTACGGCGCTGGCCACGATGGGCGTCATCGTCGCCATCACCCTGATCCTGGGCATCCGGGTCCTGAGGTGGCGCAACAGCATCACGAACGCGAACGCCAAAAAGAAGACGGTGCTCGATCCGCTGCTGGCAGCCCGCACCTTGGTCCTGGCCCAGGCGTGCGCCTACGCCGGAACCGTGCTGTTGGGCTGGCACGTGGGCATCTTCCTGGACCAGCTGCGGATCTGGAGCCTGCGCAGCGACCAGGGCATCACCTGGCTGGCCCTGGCCATGGCCGGCGGGGGACTGGTGATGATCGTGGTTGGCCTCCTGGTGGAGCGCTTCTGCAAGATTCCCCCGGAGGACGGCGACACCAAGGGTGTTGACGGCAAGCCCGGGCGCCAGGTCCGTGGCGAAGCCGCGGGGGAAGGCGAATATGCATACCGAGGCGATTGATCCGCCGGGCATCGCCTGGCAGCGCGTCTCGCCCAAGTACATCACCGTCCGGCTGGTGGAGTGGGCCGTGGGCAACCTCGTCGCGGTACTGCTGCTCTCCCTGCCATTGCTCTTTGTCCTCCTTGGCGTATGGCGCTGGCCGCCGCTGTGGCTGGCCGTCGCCCTTCCGGCGGGGATGCTGGTGCTGGCTCTCTGGCGCCTCGTGCTGATCCCGCGCCAGGTCCGGGCCATCGGCTATGCCGAGCGCGACGACGACCTCCTGGTCAGGACCGGGATCTTCTTCCAGCGCACCATGGCCGTTCCCTACGGCAGGATGCAGTACGTGGACATTGGCGTGGGCCCGGTGGAACGGGGGCTGGGTTTGTGCACGCTCAAGCTGCACACTGCCGCGCCGGGCACCAATGCCAAGATCCCGGGCCTGCCCGCCGCCGAAGGCGCGCGGCTCCGCGAACAGCTGGCGGCGCGCGGCGAAGCCAGGCTGGCAGGACTGTGACCGCTGACGGGCAGGTCCCCGGTACGGGGGCGCCGGGCAGTTCGCCGCTGCCCGCCGGACCGGCTGCGGCAGGCGGTGCCGGGCCCGACGACGGGTGGCTGCGTGTGCACCCGGCGTCGCCTTTTGTCCGCGGTTGGGTAGCGCTGGCCGCCATCGGCTTTTTCTTTGGCCGCGATATTTTTGAGCGGATGCTGCAGGGGCGGCCGGTGTTCACGGACGAGCTGGCAGGCCGGGCGCCGTGGCTGCTGGCGGGCGGTGCGGCCATGCTGCTGATCGCCGTCCTGGGCTTCGTCCTGACCTGGTACTTCACGAAGTACCAGGTGTCCGGCGGCTACGTCCGGGTCAACACCGGCTTCCTCTTCCGCCAGCAACGGCAGGCGCGGCTGGACCGGGTCCAGGCCATCGACATCGTCCAGCCCCTGCTGGCGCGCATCTTCGGCCTGGCCGAACTCAAGTTCGAGGTTGCTGACGCCGGGGAGTCGGCTGTGCGGCTGGCCTACCTGAAGATGGATGACGCCCGGCAGCTCCGCGCCACCATCCTGGCCCGGGCCGCCGGGGTGAGCACCGGCGTCGAGGGCCCTGGCGAGGCCGCGCCCGAGGCGCCGGAATACCCGGTCCTGTCGGTGCCGCCGTCGCGCCTTGTCGGTTCGTTGCTGCTGAGCGAACAAAGCTTTTTCGTGGCGGTGGGCGGTGTGGCCTCCGTGGTTCTTTCCGCCGTCACGGACAACCAGAGCTTCTACTTTTATCTGATTCCGGCCGCGCTGGGCCTCGCCGCTAGCTACTGGACCCTTTTCAACAAGGGCTACAACTTCACGGCAGCCATTTCGCCGGACGGCATCAGGCTGCGGTACGGGCTGCTGGACACGCAGGCGCAGACGCTGCCGCCCGGCCGGATCCAGGCACTCAAGATTGCCCAGCCGCCGCTGTGGCGTCCGTTCGGCTGGTACCGGATGCAGGTCAACGTGGCCGGCTACGGCCTGGTGGAGAACGCCGGAGAGGGCACCTCCCGCACCACCCTGCTGCCCGTCGGCAAGCTCGAGGACGCCATGAACATGCTCGCCCTGGTGCTGCCGGATCCAGGCACTGCCCGGCCTGCCGCCGTTTTTGGTGCCGGGCTCACCGGCTTGGATTCCGACGGCGGATTCGTCACCACGCCGCGCCGGGCGCGGATACTTGCCCCGCTGGGATGGCGCCGGAACGGGTTTGCCGCGACGGACACCGCCCTGCTCATCCGCTCCGGCCGCTGGTGGCGGGAGCTCGTGGTGGTTCCGCACCAGCGAACCCAATCCATGGCACTGCACCAGGGGCCGCTGGCACGGCGGTTCAGGGTTGCCGACCTGGTGCTTCACACCACTGCCGGCCCTGTCGCGCCGCGGCTGACCCAGGCCGGCGTGGACGAGGCGCGGGCCCTCTTCGACGAACAGTCGGCACGCGCCCGGCTGGCCAGGAAACGGCAAACAACGGAACAGTGGCTGCGGCAGGTAGCGGTCCCGGTGGTTGAGCCTGTCGAAACCAGGCCCGCGCCGGTGGTTGAGCCGTCCTCGGTGGTTGAGCCTGTCGAAACCCGGGCGCCGCATGCCCCAACCCAGGAAGGCCCGCAGCATGGCTAAACCCGGACGCCTCGGCGTCGGAATCATTGGCGCCGGGAAAGTGGGCGCGGTCCTCGGCGCCGCCCTGCGCGCGGCGGAACACGCCGTCGTAGGTGTCTCAGCGGTGTCCGACGCGAGCCGTGAACGGGCCGAAACGCTGCTCCCCGGCGTCCCCATCCTTGAGGTGCAGGACATCGTGGAGCGGGCGGAACTGGTGCTGCTCGCGGTGCCGGACGACGCCCTGCCGGACCTGGTGGATGGTCTGGCCAAGCTCGGCGCCTGGCAGCCGGGCCAGCTGGTGGCCCACACCTCGGGCAGGTTCGGGGTGGGTGTCCTGCATCCGGTGCGGGCTGCAGGCGCTGTCCCGTTGGCGCTGCACCCGGCCATGACGTTCACCGGGATGAGCCTTGACCTGACGCGCCTGCTGGATTGCACCTTCGGTGTCACGGCCGACGCCGCCATGCTTCCCATCGCGCAGGCGCTGGTGGTGGAGATGGGCGCGGAGCCCGTAGCCATCGCCGAAGCGGACAGGACGCTGTACCACGCGGCCCTGGCGCACGGGTCCAACCACCTGGTCACCCTGGTGGCGCAGGCCTCGCAACTGTTGGCTGAGGTGGGCGTTGACCTGCCCGAGCGCATGCTGGGTCCGCTGCTGCGCGCAACCCTGGAGAACGCTCTGGCCTCCGGGGAATCCGCCCTCACTGGCCCTGTGGCGCGCGGCGATGTGGGAACAGTGCAGGCGCATGCGGAGGCGTTGCGGGAGTTCGACGGCGGCGGGCAAGGTGACGTGTTGGCGGCCTACCTCGCGATGGCACGCGCCACAGCCCTGCGCGCCGAAGGGCGCGGCCTGCTGAAAGCTGACCAGCTGGAGGGGCTGCGCAAGGCCCTCGAACCGAGGGAGGACTGACCATGCCCATCAAACTCGTCACGACGGTTGGCGATCTGCACGCCGAAAGCGCACGTCTGCTGACTTCCAGGCACGGCGCTTCCCAGGGCCTGGTGCCCACCATGGGCGCACTCCACGAAGGCCATGCCGCATTGGCGCGCACCGCCGTCGAACAGAACGACGTGGTGGTGGCCAGCATCTTCGTCAACCCCCTGCAGTTCGGCGACGCCGTGGACCTCGACCGGTACCCGCGCACGCTGGAGGCAGACCTGGCGCTGCTGGAAGCCGAGGGCGTGGACCTTGCGTTCGCGCCGTCGGTGGAGGAGGTGTACCCGGGGGGTGAGCCGCTGGTGCGCGTAACGTCCGGCCGGCTGGGGGAGAAGTGGGAGGGCGCTTCCCGTCCCGGGCACTTTGACGGTGCCCTGACGGTGGTGGCCAAACTGCTGCATTACGGCATGCCCGCCGCGGGGCTGGCCGGGGGTGGTTCGGATGGTTCAGGCCTTCCCGCCTACCGTGCGTACTTTGGCCAGAAGGATGCCCAGCAGCTGGCGCTGGTGCGGCGCATGGTGGCGGACCTGAATTTTCCGGTGGAGATCGTGGGGGTTGCCACGGTCCGTTCCGCGGAGGGCCTGGCCCTGTCCAGCCGCAACCGCTTCCTGTCGGACGAAGAGCGGGAGGCCGCGCTGGTGCTGTCCCGGGCCCTCCGGCTGCTTGAGGAGCGGGCTACCGCACGGGAGCCGCTGGATCTTGAGTCAGCCGTCCGTTTGGTGGAGTCCCAGCCCCTGGTGGCGCTGGACTACTTCGACGTGGTGGATCCGGCCACGCTCGAGCCGCTGGCCGAAAACTGCCGCGAAACGCCGTTCCGGGGCGAGGGGCTGGCGCTTATTGCCGCCAAGGTGGGGCCGGTGCGGCTGATCGACAACGCGCCGCTGAGTTCATGACCGGCCTTTGTTATAGTCCCGGGACGTCCCGGTTGGTCATCAGCTGTTCCAGGAGCGCCCGTTCGGGCCGGCCCGGGTTTTTGGCGACGCAGCGGCGGAGCCTCGCACGGGAGAGCTCTTCGGCGGGTTCATTGCTGCGGAGGATTTCGTCGATGATTTCCTGGGCTTGCCAGCGCAGGGACTGGATGGCGAACTCGCGGATTTCGGCAGGCGTATCACCGGCCATCCAGGGGTCGGGGTCCGAAGGTACGCTTTGGAACAACCGCTCTGCTGACATCGGGGCCTCCTTGCACCAATCCGAAGCGGCCGGTTTATGGCCTCCACGGTGTCCTAAGCACTGCGCATAGGAAAAACATTACAGCGGGAAAGACCGGTCTGTCTTCCCCGCGATAGACTGAAAGTGCGATGAATCCTGAGTCAGAGTTTTCAGCGTCCCCCGTGTCTCCTCCGGCGGTGGCGGCAATGACTCCTGCCGGTTCTGCGGAACGCATCATGGCAGTCGCATACGAGCTTTTTTCGCGGCGCGGTGTCCGCGACGTCGGCGTCAACGAACTGATCGAACGGTCCGGAGTGGCCAAGGCAACCTTTTACCGGCACTTCCCCTCGAAGGACTCATTGGTTCTGGCATTCCTTGAGCAGCGTGACAAGCAGTGGACCGTCAACGCGATTGTTTCGGAGGCCCGCCGCCGCGGAAACACCCCTGCCGAACAGTTGCTGGCCATCTTCGACGTCTTTGGTGATTGGTTCCTCCGGGAGGACTTCGAAGCCTGTTCCTTCATCAACATCCTGCTGGAGATGGGGCCCGCCCACCCGCTGGGGCAGGCGAGCATTGATTACCTGGCCAAAATCAGGGGGCATGTGCAGGTCCTGGCGGAAGAGGCCGGACTGGTGCGCCCCGAGGAGTTCGCCCGTTCATGGCACATCCTCATGAAGGGGTCCATCATCTCCGCTACTGAAGGCGACATGCAGGCCAACAGGCGTGCGCAGCAGATGGCTGGCTGGCTGATCGAGCACCACCGGCCGTAGTTCCTGGCCCACTATCCACTTCCCGCGCTGGACATGTCCTCAGCCGTCGTTGAGTGTCCTCGGGCGTGGTCAGGTCTGGAGCAGGGCCCACCCGCTCAGGGCCCAGTCCTTGTCCGGGTCCTGCGGAAGGACGAACGGCATGGCATAAAAGTCGTTCCACACGGGCTCATCCCATATGGGGGAGTCGGGCGGGATGTCGTCAGGGTCGATGAGGTTTTCGCCTGCTGGTTCTTCGCAGGGTGGCTCGAAGTAGGGCGGGGCCGAATCCAGCCATTCCTGTGGTGGCCACCCGTCGGCGGTTGAGGGGTCCGGCTCGCCTGCTTCTTGGGGATGCCGCAGGGCACTCCGCGACTGATCCTGCAGCTTGTCGGGCCCGATGGGTGGTTCCCAGTCAGGTTGTTCGCTTTGATATTGCGGCCGGTGGGTGAGGTCCAGCCGGGCGGCTCGTTTTTGGTGGCCGGTGTGGGGGTCCAGGCGCTGTTGTGCTTGAGCCGGTGGTGCTTGGGGCAGAGCTGTGCCAGGTTGCTGATTCCGGTGGTTCCGCCGTGCTGCCATGCTGTGAGGTGGTCTGCTTCGTTGTCCAGGGTGTGGTTGTTGCAGCCGGGGAAGGTGCATCTGCCATCTCTGAGGCGGAGTGCCTGTTTCATGGCTTTCGTGAGCCGGTAGCTGGTGCGGCCGATCTCCAGAGGCGTTCCGTCCCGCGGGTCCACCAGGACCCGGTAGAAGGAGGTTGCCCCGTCCGCGACCAGTTCCCGTGCCATCGAGGCCGGGATGGGCCCGTGGCCATCGAGCATGGCCGGTTCATCGATGAGGCCGAGTAGGGCGAACACCGGGACGGTGATCAGCACGTCCGTCCGAGGGGCCGGTACTTTTCCGGCGAGGGGGCCAGCGGGTGCTGTGGTGTCTGGATTGCCGCTCGCGAAGATGTGCCCGTTGGTTGGGTAGTGGCCGGTGTCTGGGATGCCCAGGTCCGCGGTTGTTTCCTCCGAACCGACGAGCGTGGCGAGCCCGATGAAGGCCTCGGGGAGCTGTTCATCAATGCCAGCCTGGTCCTGGCTGCGGGTGTGGGGTTGGCCGCTGCCTGCTGTGTCCGCGCCAGCCAAGGTGGTGCGCGTGAGGAGGCGGTGGGCCAGGACGTCGGCGCGTCGTTGGGGCAGGGTGCGGGTTTCGTGGGGTCCCTGGAGGCCGCGTGCCATGGCGGTGGTGCTGTTCCAGATCGCTGACGCGGAGTCGGCGGGCAGGTACGCGGAGATCCATGCCATCCCGTTGCGGTCCGGG